>NZ_JBQFLX010000009.1:0-208988 GCF_056531525.1 Ruegeria sp. N11 | reverse complement strand
CACACGCCGGTCATCGACACGCGGCTTACCGTGAGACTTGGGAAAGAAGGGCTCAAGACGCGCCATCTGCGCGTCGGTCAACCAGAAAAGACCAGACATGTTCACCGCTCGTTTTTCAGCCGTGAATCATGCCGACCGCTGGAAATCAATGGGTCCTGACCCTAGCCAACGGAGCATCGAATTAGGACCCATTGACTTGCGTTTTGCCGCGTGTTTCACGACGGGTAACACAAGCGGTGAACATGTCTGGTCTTTTCTGGTTGAGTGACGGGCAGATGGCGCGTCTTGTGCGTTCCTTCCCCAAATCCCGTGGCAGGCCTCTTGCGGGCGACAAACGGGTCTTGAGTTACATTATCTTCATCAACCACAACGGTTTACGTTGGCGTGATGCGCCCAAAGAATACGAACCTCACAAAACGCCTACAACCGCTGGAAGCGTTGGATAAATGAGGTAGATTTGCCGAGATGCGGATTGGTTTGGCGGCTGATCATGGTGAGAAAAAGTCAGTTATGATTAAGGCAACTTATCTTATGGCGCATCGCGCAACGTCCAGTCTGGGCGCCGAAAAAGGGGGCGTGGCCGCGAGATTGGCCGAACCAAAGGCGGTATGAACACCAAGCTTCATACCATCTGTGGCACCCAAGGACGCCCTCTGAACCTGTATGTCACCGCTGGTCAGTTCAGCGATTACATCGGCGCACGGGCTCTCGTTGGCAACATGCCAAAGGTAGATTGGTTGCTCGGGGGTCGCGGCAAAGACGCCGACTGCATCAGGGAAAAATTCGAAGATAAAAGGAAATGCGTGTGCATCCCGGATTGCAAACGGCGCAAGGCAACTCTTCGGTGCGACAAGCGCCGATATAAACGCCGCAATCGGATTGAAATCATGTTTGGCAGGCTCAAGGATTGGAAACGCGTAGCAAAATGTTATGCTCGTTGCCCCAGGGTCTTCCTCTCAACCATCACCCTCGCCGCAACCGTCATCTATTGGCTATGTGCCTTGAGCCTAAGCCAATCCGAATCAATGGCTATTCACACATTCCGGTTAGACGTGGGGAAACGCGACGGATGGATAATACTATTCCTTTGCTGAACTATCCAAAACTGGCTGAGCGGTTATGTCGTCAACCACCAAGGTATTGACGTGTTCGCCATTCAATGCCGCCAGGATTGGCTCAACCTTTTCTTTTCCACTTGCCACGCCAATACGGATGGGAACCAACTTGGCATCTGAAAGCGGCAGGCTGACCAGTCTGGAATTTAGTTCACTGCTGCATAGCTCGCCTGCGGAATTGACCAGATGCCCCAGCAGCTCGGCCCTGACGCCGCTGTCATACAGCTGAATCCTGTTCTCTTCTGACAGGGGGTGAGCTTGGTAGTAGGTTGCATCCTCTCCGGTCACAGCACCCAGTCCCAAAAGCGAGACATTTGCGTTTCGCGCCTGATCCAGCACATCCCGTACCGCTCGGACCGACATAAGCATGTCACGCTCTTCTTTGGTATCGGCGTGCAGGGGGATGTGTATGAGGGTAGCCACACCGCCAAGCCCGTCCGCAATGCGCGTCGCAATATGGTTTACATCCGTATAGTGTTGCCCCTGAACGCCGCCGGTCATTGGAATGACCCTGTTTGATGTGGACCTCTTGGGCCGCAGGTGGTTGGCAACGACGCTCAGCGCCTTGCCACCCGAGATTGCGATGACGTCATCTTCTTGGACAATTTCCTGAAAATACTGGGCTGCGGCTTTGCCGACCAGATCCAGTGTGGTGCCTGCATTTTCGGTGACCGTATCGACGACCAGAAATTCGACACCGGACCATCGCTGCTTCAGTTGGTTTTCCAGATCAAACAACCGTTGGAATGGGCTGTGGATCCGAAACTCGACCATACCCATCTCGCGGCCTTGCTTGATGAGTCGGTTCACCTTGGCGGTCGATAGCCTAAGGTTCTTCGCAATCTCGGCTTGCAGCTGACCTTCCTGAAAATGCAAGGTCAGGACGCGGGCAATCAGGCGCAGGGTATCGGGATCGGGTCCGCTGGCGTTCAACTCTCGTTGTCCTTTCTGCTCACCAAATGGTTCGACGCGGCCGCCAGCAACAACACGGTGCCCACGACCAGAGTTTGGAAATAGGCGGGCACAAGTGTCAACATGCCAACTGTCAGGGACATGATGATCAACGCGCCGATGAAGGATTTTAAAACACGCCCCTCACCGCCGCTGAAGGCTGTACCACCCAACAGAACCACAAGTATAGCGGTTAATTCCATGCCGTCGCCTGACAAAGGATCACCCAGCGACATAAAGCTTGACCGGGCAATCCCGGCCAGCGCAGCGCAGATGCCGACCAGCACGTAAAGGATGATCACCGTACGGGCAGTATTAATGCCCGAGAGTTTCGCCGCCGTTGGGTTGCCTCCGGTTGCCGCCGCGTATTTGCCCAGCTTCATCCGATCCTGCGCAATGATCATCGCAATCGTCACCAGAACGGCCACCCAGAAGGCCCAGGGCAGGCCAAACAGGACGCCATCGCGCCCGTAGTCGTTGAACCAACTCGGCATTTTCAGCCCGCCGCCGGATTTGATGGCCGAGACGCCATCTTCGACCAGCAGCAGCGCAATGCCCTTATAGAGGCTCAGTGTGATCAGCGTTGCAATGACCGGTGTGATCTTCAGCCGGATCACCAGAAACCCGTTAAGCGCGCCCAACAGAACCCCCACCAGAACCGTCGCAATAAAAGCGGGCAGGAAGGGCACCCCGTTGATGGCCAGCAGGGCGTAGACGACCGCGCTCAGGCTCATCGCGCTGCCCACGGACAGGTCGATATAACCCGAGATCATCAGCAGCGTGAAAGCTCCCGCCAGTGTCAGGATCGGGGCCGAGATACGCAGGATGTTGATGATATTTCGCTCGCTCAGGAAGTTGCCACGCTCGAACAGCGGGAACTTGTCCAGGTTGGCGGTGCTCAGCAGCACGACGACAAGGATGAGGACCAGATAGATGTAGTAGTCTTTCAGGAACCGTTTCACACGGTCTCCGGCCCTTGGGTTTTGGGTAAGGTCGGTCATCACGCGTGCCTCCGCGCCAAAGCCCATGTCTGGGCCATGATCGCGATGAACACCGCGATGGCCTTGAGGGTGAACTGCCAGTCCGGTGACAGCACCAACCCCGTCGCGGCCGAGGTCACGGTGGCCAGAACGATCGCCCCAAAGAACATGCCGATGATCGACCCGAACCCGCCGGCAATCGCAACGCCGCCCAGCAGAGAGATGACCAGGGCGTCGAATTCCATCAGTGTGCCGCGGTTGGAAAAGCCCGATTTGAACTCGGATGCCAGCAGAATCCCCACTGCCCCGGCAACAAAGGCGCTGAACAGGTAGAGCTTCACCACATGCCGCGCGTTGTCGACGCCAGACAAACGTGAGGCCACCGGGTTTGCGCCGATCAGATAGGTCAGCCGTCCGAACACCGTCTTACGCTCAACAAAAACGGCCACGAGGATCAGAATCGCCATCAGCACCACCGGCAGTTTGATCGAGGTGCCGAACATGGTCATGTTCCCCAACGTTCCGAAATCCGAGGGCAGGTTGGTGTTGCGTTGCGAGCCTTGGGTGATCACCTGTGCAATTCCGCGCGCCAGCATCATGGTGCCCAACGTGACGATGATCGACGGCACACGCAGCACAACCACGAAGACCGCGTTGATGGCCCCGATCAGCACTGCCCCGATCAGCGCGCAGACCATCGCCAGCGATGTCGGTATCCCCCAGCCTGAAGAAAGTGCATTCGCCCCATCCGTAGACTGCGCGAACCACACCGCTAATACGCCCGAAAGCGCCACGATACCGCCCACCGACAGGTCGAAGTTTCCCGAAACCAGTAAGAACGTGACCCCAACGCCCAGCGAAATCACCGCCCAGTTATTCGTCACCAGGTTCACGACGTTCTGAAACTGGAAGAAGTTGGGCACCAAAACGGAGGCGAGCGCGAAAAGTGCCATGGCGGCCCCCGCTACCAGAGAGGTGATGAACATCTCGTCACTCAGACTGTTGTCCCGCTCAGCCAGCCTTCGGCCCTGAATTGCCTGATCGGTCATGAGTTTTCACCGCCCCCACCGGTAACGACATTCAGGATGCGTGGAATGTCGACCTCTGCCCCGTTTTTGATCTCGGCCTCGATGCGGCCGTCATACATCAGAAAGACCCGGTCGCAGATGCCCAGCACCTCTTCCAGTTCTGACGAAAAGATGCAGATCGCGCGGCCGTTGTTCGCCAGGTCGCGGATCAGATCGTAGATTTCGGATTTTGCGCCCACGTCGACGCCGCGCGTGGGTTCATCCAGCAGCAACAGATCCGCATCAGCGAACAGGCATTTGGACAGAACAACCTTTTGCTGGTTTCCGCCCGATAATTTCTCGGCGTATTTCTCGATGGAATTCGTCGCGATCCCCAACTTGCCGACATACTCGCGAGCGACTTCTTTTTCGCGCTCATCCTGAAAGATGCCGAACCGGGCCAGCTTGCGGATGTTCATGATCGGAATATTGCGACGGATCGTAAGTTCGGTGAACAGGCCCTGCGTGCGCCGTTCCTCGGGAACCAGGGCGATCCCTGCCGCGATGGCTTCCTTGGGCGAGGCCGCGCGTTTGCGGTTCTTGAAATCTATCTGCCCTTCGGCCTTGTCAGCCCCATATATCGCCCGGGCGACCTCGGTCTTGCCTGCACCGACCAGACCGTAAAAGCCAACGATCTCTCCCTCATTTACATGAAAAGACACGTCTTTCAGCAGGTGATTGCTCAGACCTTTGACTGTCAGCAGCGGACTATCCGCAATTTCGCCGCGCGGCTCATAATCATGAGTGATCGCGCGTCCCACCATCATCTCAATCAGTTCAGGGCGGCCGTTTACTTCGGTCAGTGGTTTGGTGGCGATGTGTTTGCCATCGCGCATGACGGTGACATTGTCACCCAGTTCAAAAATCTCATCCAGCTTGTGCGAGATATAGATGACCGTCACGTCCGCGTCCCGCAGCCGCCTGATCACGCCGAACAGGCGCTCCACTTCACGCTCGGACAGCGCTGCAGTCGGTTCGTCCATGATGATGATGCTCGCACCCGAGGACGCGGCACGGGCGATCTCGACGATTTGTTTCTGCGCGACGCTCAGCGAGGACACACGCGCTTTGGGATCAATTGTCGGCTCAATCGCCGCTAGAGTTTTGATCACGCGGTCTTCAAGGTCTGACTTGACCAGAAAACCAAAGCGACTGGCTTCCATCCCCAGTGTCAGGTTTTCCTCGACGGTCAGTTGATCAACCACATGCAGTTCCTGAAACAGCGTCCCTACACCGCTTTCACGGGCATCCTGGGTGCTGTTTGGCTCATAGGCCTGGCCCTGGATGGCCATCGTTCCGCTGGTCGGGGCCAGTGCCCCGGTCAACATCTTCACGATGGTCGATTTTCCGGCACCGTTCTCTCCGACCAGGCAATGCACCGTGTTGCGATCAATGTCGAATGACACGGTGTCCACGGCCCTCACGCCGGGGTAGTCCTTGGTCAAATCCCTGACGGACAGCGCTTTTTCGGCAAAAGCAATCTGCACGATCATCCCCTTTTAATCCGCAAGCCTCCGACCGGCGCAAAGGGCCGCGTCCCTGGATCAAGCTTATCCGAGTTTGGATGCGTTGCCACCAGCGCCGGAACCCCGAGCGGGTTTGAGGTGTTGGAGCAGGCTGCATTGAAAGAACCGGCTGGGCAGATCAGGCCCGTTGTCGGCCAACGGACCTGTTTGCCAAAGCCTGGTTCAGTCAACGTCCATCAGCCACCGAACTGGTCCTTCAGCCACTGCTCGGCCTCTTCCTTTGGCATGGACCAGTAGGAAACAGTGTAGGCCTTGTAGAAAAACTCTTCCGCCGTGTCCGAGGTCCGTTCGATCTTGCCGTCCAGCACATCCATGATCAGGTCAATCCGGCCCTGCGCGGTTTCCACAGGCGGCAGACCCATCGAAACTTTTAGGCTGGAAGCAGGATCATAAACCTGTTCGAACTCGACCGAGTCAAAGTCGACACTGGCCACAATCTCGGTCAGCGGCTTGCCATTGTCGAACTTGCCGCGCCCCAACTGCGCCAGCCCGGCCATTGTTCCCACGGTAAGGTTCGATGCTTCGGAATAGATCAGGTTCACTTCGGGGCGCTGTGTCAGCAGGTCGACGATGATCTGCTTGGCCGCTTCTTGGCCCTTGCTGGAATCCAGCGCGCCCAGATTTTCGGCGTCGGGATCAACCGACAGGACACCTTCGGCAAATGGCGCGGTCCGGCCCGAGTTGACTTCAGTATGGTTTGGCCAACCCAGTTGCACCATGACGATAGGTTTATCGGGATGTGCCTCTTTCCAGGCCCTGGCCATTTGCGCGCCCATCTCGAACGACACGGCGGCTTCATCGCTTCGTGCGGTCGGAATGCCGGTATCCGTGATCGGGCTGAAGAACGAGGTCATGACGATATCATCAGCCAAAGCATCCTCGACACCGGGTGTGGCGGCCTCGGCATCCCAGATGTGCAGCGTGGCAGCATCGAATCCACCTGCTGCAATTTGGTCAACGTTCTGAGTCATGACGGCTGAATCCGCCCGGCCATCAAACACCACCACCTCAGCGCCGTACTTTTCTTTTGCGTAGCGCTCGGCCTCGGCGGCCTGAGACTGGTGAAACACGTTCGACAGGTCAGATACAAAGAACGCAATCCGCTTGCTATCATCGGCAAAAGCTCCGGCGCCTCCAACAAGCGTTAGTGTTGTTGCCAGCAGGCCGGCCTTGAGTACATTCCTCCGCTGCATTTTCTTCTCTTCCCTTTTGTTTTCTCCAGAGTGCGGTCGATCCGGGACAGAGCGTTCCGGAGCCGCGATCTCAGCCAATGCCCCTCCTCAGGAATTGAAACTGAAATATATTGCAGTAATTGTTATTATTATCATTTTGAGGTGTGCAGTCAACGTTTTTGGCGGTTTTGCGGCTAAGATGTTCCGTGAGATCGGCCAGTATATTTTTTGCGTATCTTATTGCTTTTATTGCATATTTTTTCCACCAATGCCTTGCATACTCCACATGCGAATTGCCCCTCTGTCACCAGAACTATGACAGAGAAAAAAATTATGCGGAAACTCAGCAAAAAATCAGAAAAACGAATCCCTTGGCCCTTAGGTTTTGGCCATTTTTTGAACCGAAATCTGGGCCTTTCCCTTTACGATTTCTTTGAACCTGGCCATGTGCGACGTGCGCCCGTGATTGGCAATCGCCTCGGCATCTGACCAGATTTCATGGATCAGAAACTCAGCCTGTCGGCTGGATGCAACAAAAACGTCATAGCTTTTGTTTCCTGCCTCTTCGCGGCTGGCAGCGGCCAGATCATCAATAGCAGCACGCAGCGTTTCCTTGTGGCCGTCTTCCGGCACGATCCGCGCGATAATCACGACTTCCGACACTTGTCAGACTCCCTTGCGGATCATATCCGCCGCCTTTTCCGCGATCATCACAACAGGTGACGCGGTGTTTCCCGAAACGATTTTCGGCATGATCGACGCGTCGACCACCCGCAATCCCTTCAGCCCATGCACCCTGAGATCCGCGCCCACCACGGCTGAGGCGTCCGACCCCATCTTGCAGGTGCCGACGGGGTGGAAAATCGTGGTGGCGATATCCCCGACGCCTTTCACCAAGTCGTCTTCGGACTCCATCACCGGACCGGGCAGGATTTCTTGCGGCTGATAGGGTTTCAGAGCGTTCGCCGTCATAATCATCCGCGCCTGCCGCACGGATTTCACGGCGACCTGTTTGTCATTATCGGTCGACAGGTAGTTCAGGCGAATGTCAGGCTGCGCCTTGGTATCCGCCGCCTGAATATGGCAGGTGCCCGTGCTTTCAGGGCGCAGGTTGCAGACCGATACGGTGATCGCCGGGAACGGGTGCAACGGGTCGCCCAGCTTGTCCGTGGACAGGGGCTGCACGTGGTATTCCAGATCTGGCGTGGCCAGATCCTGGTTGGATTTGGTGAACATGCCGAACTGGCTGGGAGCCATCGACATCGGCCCGGATTGCGTCAGACCATATTGCAGAGCGATCTTCGCCTTTCCAACCAGGGAATTCGCCATCGTGTTCAGAGTTTTTGCGTTCTGGACTTTGAACACCGTCCGTATCTGCAAATGGTCCTGCAGGTTCTCGCCCACACCTTGGCTTTCGTGGTGCAGAGCGATGCCATGTTCAGCCAGCACATCACCCCGCCCGACACCCGACAGTTCCAGAATCTTGGGCGAGTTGACCGCTCCGGCCGCCAGCAACACCTCGGCCTGGGCAAAAGCTTCGCATCGCTCGCCTTTGTGCTGATAGCGCACGCCCATTACCTGTTTGCCGTCGAACAACAGCGTCTCGGTCTCGGCGTGGGTTAAAACACGCAGGTTGGGGCGTTTCATCGCCGGGCGCAGAAAGCCTTTGGTCGTGTTCCAGCGCACACCTTTACGCTGATTAACCTCGAAAAAACCCGTACCTTCGTTATTGCCATCGTTGAAATCGGCGCGCGGCAGAATGCCGAACTCCTTGGCACCTTCCTGCACGGCCCTAAGGATGTCCCATTCCAAACGCTGTTTCGAGACCTTCCATTCACCGCCATGCCCATGCATGTCGGTCCGCCCGGCATGGTGATCCTCGGATTTCAGGAAATAGGGCAGCACGTCATCCCAACCCCAGCCAGTATTTCCCAGCTGCCGCCAGTGATCGTAGTCCGCGGCCTGGCCCCGCATGTAGATCATGCCGTTGACCGACGTGCATCCCCCCAGCACCTTACCGCGCGGATAGGCCAGAGAACGCCCGTTTAGCCCCGGTTCGGGCGCGGTTTTCATCATCCAGTCGGTACGCGGGTTGCCGATGCAATAGAGATAGCCAACCGGAATATGCACCCAGTGGTAGTTGTCTGACCCGCCTGCCTCGAGCAGCAGAACTCGTGTTTTGGGGTCTTCGGTCAATCGGTTCGCCAGAACACATCCGGCCGTGCCTGCGCCGACGATGATATAGTCGTAGTCCCCATCAAGTTGCCGGGCGTCTGTCATGAATTTCTGGTCTTTCTGATTAATACGCGAGGACAAGTTTGCCGATCATGCGGCCGGTTTCAATGATCCCATGAGCTTCTTTCAGCGTGCCCGCCGACAAGCCACGCAGCGTTTTGGTTTCAGTTGTCCGAATGATCCCGTCATCAACAAGTCTGGCAACCCGCGCCAATATCTGCCCCTGACGCGCCATATCCGCGGTGCCAAACAGAGATCGCGTGAACATTAGCTCCCACATCAACGCGGCGGATTTGCCTTGCAGGGCTGAGATGTCCAGCTTTTCATCCGTCTCGACGATGGTCCCGATCCGTCCCTGTGGCGCGATCAGTTCGCACATCGCGTCCCAATGCTGCGCGGTGTCGGCGTATTGGGTGATGTAGTCGACAGTGTCATGCCCGGCGGCCCGGAAATCGGCGACAAGATCGCGGTGGTTCACCACCTGATGCGCACCCATTTCCTTGCACCACTCGGTGGTTTCCGGGCGCGAGGCGGTTGCGATCAGGTGCAGGCCAGTCAGCTTGCGCGCAAGTTGCAAGGTGATCGATCCGACCCCTCCGGCCCCGCCTATGACCAGCAGACTGGCTGGCGTCTCATTGGCGGGCACTTGCAGACGGTCGAACAGCATTTCCCATGCGGTCAGCGACACCAGGGGAAGCGACGCTGCTGCTTCGGGGCTGACCGAGGACGGTGCCACGGACGCAATCCGATGATCAAGCGCCTGCAACTCTGCATATGATCCCGGACGATTGGCATCACCCGCGTACCAGACCCGGTCGCCTTTGGAAAAACCCGTGACCTCTGCGCCCATGTCGCGGACAATCCCAACCGCGTCATATCCAAGAATGAACGGCTCCGCATGATCCTGCTCGGCGGCTGTCCGGATGCGGCGTTTCGCATCTGCGGGGTTTACCGAGATCGCTTTGATTTCCACCAGAAGATCGTTTGGCAGCACGACCGGTTCCGGCAGGTCGACATCCAACAGGCTGTCCTGTGCTTCAATCGGCAGTGATTTCAGAAACCCTACAGCTTTCATTTTTCTACCTTTCAAATGTCGTTTGAGCGTCGTCCCAGAACCCGCGCATCGCTTCGATCAACGCGAGATACTTGGCGTAGCGAGTGTCGTAATGGCGCTGCATCGCCGCATTCGGCTGGAACTCAGAGTCGCGGCGTGTCATCTGACCAATCGCGTCTTCGTATGTTTCATAAGTTCCGGTCGCCACCGCTACTCCGATGGCCGCGCCCAAAGCGCCCGTCTCCTGCGCCTCGGCCACATAGATCGGCACGCCAAGGCAATCCGCGAACATCTGCGGCCAGACCGGGCTGCGTGACCCGCCGCCAGACAGAACCGCCTGGTCGAATCCGACGCCTGCGGTTTTCAGAACCTCGATATGGCGGCGATGCTCGAACAAGACGCCCTCGAACAGGGCCCGCAGCATGTGGCCTTCGCCATGCCAGCCCGCTACACCATAGAACCCACCCCGGAAAGACGCCCCCTGTCCCGAGCCGTAGAGAAAGGGGTGGAAATACGGATCGTCTGGCGCGGGATCAACCTCGGCCACTTTGGCATTGCAGTGTCCGAACGGGTCGTCATGATGACCGCCGCGTTCTACGAACTCGCGCACATACCATTCCAGATTGGCCGCCGACGTGGCACTGGCCTCGATATTCACGAACCGGTTCGGACCAAAACCCGACACCATGAACAAGTCGTCATTGACCGCTGGCGCATCCGAGAAAACCTGATTGATGCTCCAGGTGCCCGCGATGATCGAAGCCTCTCCGGCGCGCACGACCCCCGAACCCATCGCGCTGGAGACCACATCGAAATAGCCGCCGATCACCGGTGTGCCCTCGGCCAGACCCGTTGCGACGGCGGCCTCTTGACTGACGGCCCCGGCAATATCCGCCGGATCGATCAGGCGCGGAAGCATCTCACGCGCATCGCTCAGGCCGTAATGTGCCAACAGGCCGTCGTCATAGGTGCAATCCGGCATGCGAGTCAGGCCGCAACCTGACATGTCCGAAATCTCGCTAACCCGCTCACTGGTCAGCTTGTAGGTTATGAAATCCTTGCACAGCATAACCGTACCGGTCCGCGCATAAAGCTCGGGTCGGTGCCGTTTGATCCAGGCCAGAAGAACCGGGGTCTGAGACGGCCACGGCTTTTGCAGGCACAACGCGTGCAAGGCGTCGCCGGCCACCTCGGAAAGCTCCTCAGCCAGAGATGCGGCATGCGTGTCCAGCGATTGGATGCCGATCAACGGCGCCCCCGCCTTGTCCAGCAGGTAAAGCCCGTTGCCATGCCCGGCACAACCAACGCCGATGATCTGGTCGGGGGTTATCCCGGCCTGGTCGATACATCCGCCGATTACCTGCCGGGCATTTGCCCACAGCTCGTTCAGGTCACGCTCGACATGCCCTGGCTGCGGCGTCGAGGACTGCCCGTCCAGCGCCTGCATCGCCACAGGGCGCCCCTGCAGGTCAAACAGCACAGCCTTGATGACTGTGTTTCCTGCATCCAGCCCCAGAATATACCCGTTCTCAGCCACTGTTATAGATATCCCACGCTTCTTCACCGCTTGCGTTATTGTGGATCATCGCCATCAGAGCGGCCACAACTGCCTTGGGGTTGTCATGCTGATAGATATTGCGGCCATAGACCATGCCCTGCGCGCCCTGTGCCATCAGCGCCGCCGACTTCATCAGAACATTCTTAAGGTCTTCCTTGCCACCACCACGCACCAGAACCGGCACGCGGGCGGCCTCGATCACGCGGTGGAAATCCTCGGGGTTCTCGGTTGGGTCGGCCTTGATGATATCGGCCCCCATTTCCGAGGCGAGACGCACCAGTGTCACGATCTTCTCGGCATTGCCATCCACCTGGTAGCCTCCGCGCACATCGTTGGGCAGCATGACCAGGGGCTCGATCATCAGCGGCATCCCGTATTTATGGCAGGCTGCGCGCACCTTGCTGATGTTCTCGACGCATTGGCGGAACAGTTCAGGCTCATCCGGCAGCATGAACAGGTTCACAACGACGGCTGCGGCGTCCATTTCCAGCGCGCCGATGATCGGTTCGTCTGCGTTTTGCAGCATCGACCACATCACCCGGTGGCGCTGATCGTTGTAAGGGTTGCCCATGTCGATCCGCATCACCAGCGCGGGCTTGTCCTTTTCGGGGCGCGATTGCAGCAGATCGGCTTGCCCGTAGGCACATTGGATCGCGTCCGGCTTGGCCCCGATCAGCGTGTCCATCACACCGGCCATATCCTCCAGCCCGACCATAAAGCTGGGCTCGTTGCAAACGCCGTGATCGATCGCCACATCCAGACATCCCCCGTTCGTGAACATCCGGTTCATCCGGGCCTTGGTGCTTACACGCATTCTGTTCTCCGTTCCTTGTTTCGTGCGGTCAGAGCCTCGGCGGACACGCCGTGAAACTCGGACAATTCGTGGATCAGGGCTTGGGTCTGATCGGTAATTTCTTGCTGGCTGAGACCACGCTCATCGACAAAGATGCCGCCCAGCCGGTCCAACAGTACTTCGGAAATCTGACCTGTTATGGCCAGCGCGGTCCGGCGCAGGACAATGTCGGACAGGGTTTCGACAAATTCGGTGCGCATCAGCCAGATGATCTCGGCCCTGGTGTAAGAGCAGCCTGCCGCCAGAGGCGTGTCGTCAACCAACTGGCAGAACAGCGCAACATCATCCGCTTGACTGCCGTAGTGCCCGATCAGGTGTTGTGCGCGATCAGGTGTAACGTGGAATTCTTCTTCCAGCCGGCTTTCCAAGGTACGCGGATCGTCGGGGAACAGCGCGCCGCCGCCAATGGCGAGCCCCAGAGTCGAAGTTTGCCGGGGCTTGCCCAACTCGGCCAGAACCTCATCCCCGGTCTGTTCTCCAAAAGCGCGGAACGTGGTCCATTTGCCGCCGACCATGCAGAACTGGGGAACAGCTCCGTCCAAACGTCGCGTGAAATGGCCGCGCGATATTCGACCGGTGAAATCTTGATCGCTGCGCGGCAACGGACGGATGCCGCTAAAGCTGAACACCACCTGGTCGGGCGTGACCTTGATCTTGGGAAAAACCAACCGAAGTGAGCCGAGGATGTAGTCGAGTTCCTCCGGCTCGCAGCGCACCCGCGCGGCTTTCTCGACGCGGATGTCAGTCGATCCGGCCAACACTTTGCCCTGATAGGGGAACACGATGCACACCCGCCCGTCCGTGTTTTCGAAATAGACCATATGCCCACCAAGCGCTTGGCATAGCGCCGGGTTTTCGATGATCAGGTGCGAGCCCTTGGTGCCCGAGACCATCTGCTCATCCAAGGTGCCACCCAGGACTTGCATGGTATCGTCCAGCCAAGCGCCGGTCGCGTTTACGATTACCCTTGGATCAAGTTGCAGGGTGTCGCCGCTGCGCCTGTCGATCACTGAATAGCCATCGCCATCTGTTGCCATCTCCGCGTAGTTGAGGGCAACGCATTCCGGGACCGCGATCTGAACGTCGCGGATCATTTCAACGCATAAACGTTCGGGATGGGTGATCTGCGCGTCGTAGTACACCGCTGAACGTGTGGCTTTTGGCGTTAGCGCGGGCCAGTCCTTGCGTGTGCGACCAACGCTGTTGAAATGATGCCTGGGCAGAATTCGCCGCTTGCGCGTCACCCAGTCGTAAAGCGACAGGCCAAGCTTGATCGGCACCGCCCCTCGGCTGGAGGGTTTGCCATGCCGGCCGAAAAAGCTCGCCGCTGCATTGAACATTCCGGAAAAGACCGAGGTAATCGGGATCACCGTCGGCAATGGCCGCACCATGTGTGGAGCATTCACCAAAAGCGCATCGCGTTCCTGAAGCGATTCCCGCACCAAATCGAACTCGCCGTTTTCCAGATAGCGCAGGCCACCATGGATCATCCGGGATGGCGCGGCACTACAGCCCGAGGCAAAATCGTTGCGTTCGACCAGCAGCACCCGCAGCCCCTGCAGGGCAAGATCGCGGTAGACACCGATCCCGTTCACGCCCCCGCCAATCACCACCACGTCAAACGCGGCGTTCTCGCGCAGTTTTGTCAGGTTTTGTTGTCGTTGTTCTGACATGATGGTCCTGTTTTTCGCGAAGGCTTCGATGGTTCAGCTGTCCAGATCGCTCAGATGCGCGCGGGCTTGGGTGTCGATCTCGGCGATCTCGGCTTCGGTCAGGCGCAGCCGCCCTGCCTTCGCATTCTCGACTGCCTGCGCCGCTTCCCGCGCACCGCAAAGTGAGAAGGTGATCCCCGGCTGCTGTACCGTCCATGCGATGACAGTCTGTGCCAGCGTCGCGTCATGCCCTTCGGCAATCGGTGCGATGGTCGCCATCAAGTCCGCCACTTTCTGGCGGTTCGCCATGGAAAAGCGCGGGTTGTCCTTGCGCTGATCATCGCCGTTGAACACACGATCCGGACCGATCTTGCCGCTGAGCAACCCCAGTGCCAGCGAGGAATAGCTGAGCACGGATACGCCATTCTCACGGCACACCGGCAGCAAAGTGCCTTCGATGTCGCGCTTGACCATCGAGTATTCTTCCTGGATGGCGTCCAACTGCCCCGCGGCCACATAGGCCCGTACCTCGTCGACCGAGGTGTTGCTGGCCCCGATCGAGCGGATCTTGCCTTGCTGTTTCAGGGTTTCCAGCGCCTCCATCGTCTCGGCAATGGGTGTGGTCGGGTCCTGCCAGTGGGTGATGTAGTGGTCGATGTAGTCGGTGCCCAGGCGGGTCAGGCTCTGCTCAACCTCATGGATGATCGCGTCCTTGCCCAGATAGCGATGCACCGGCTTGCCGTCATAGTCGAAGAAGTGGTTTCCCTTTTGCGTATGCCAGACCAGCCCGCATTTCGTGGCCAGCACGACCTTGTCGCGCCGACCCTTTAGCGCCTTTCCCACAATGTCTTCAGCGATGCCCTGACCATAAGCGGGGGCCGTGTCGATCAGCGTCACCCCCGCATCGACCGAGGCCTGAATTGCCGCAATGGACTTAGCCTCGTCCGTGCCGCCCCACATCCAGCCACCGATGGCCCATGTGCCCAGCCCGATGACCGACGCTTCGATCCCAGACGTTCCGATTTCCCGTGTCAGCATCTCATGCGACATCCCGTGTTCCTTCCATTTCCTGTATGACTGCGGTCGCTGTATCTTCGTCCAGGATCAGCGAGTTGAGAAACTTTCCGTTCAGCACTGCCTTGATTGGCTGCACTTTCTGCGCCCCTGCACTGACCCCGATCACGCGCGAGCACTGCGCCAGATCGGATGGTGAAACCGACACCAATCGTGAGTTCAGTGCATAGTTCGACACCGACCCGTCGATATGGATGAGATGGGCCAGGAGCTCTCCGATCACGCCCATGCCCACCAGCATCTTGCGATCCGCCTCGGGCACAGGGTGCAGGTCGTAATAGCTGGAGCCTTCCGGCTCGATCGATCCGACCCCGACCAGAGCGACATCTGCCCGGCGGGCCAGGTCCAGTACCTCGCGGATCGAGGAGACCTGCTCCAGCATGTCGCGCTGTTCACGGCTTTCGGCGAACAGCGGTGCGTGCAACAGCATGGTTTTGCCGCCCAACCGGTCTGCCATCTGCGTCGCCAGATGGTTAACGTCCGTGTAGTACTTGCCCTGAATACCCCCCGTCAGCGGTACAACGGTCACGTCAAAATCACGCTCGGGTTCCAGCGCCTCGACTGTTGCACTGACGGCCTTGCCGCCGGTGATTGCGATGACATCCCCATCCCGCAGGGTTTCAACCAGATGATTGGCGGCAGCGCGGCCGACCTGCTGCAGGGTCGTCTCGGCGCTGCCGGCGACCGACGGGGTGACAATGGCGTCGCTCAGACCGGTCGACCGGGCCAGATCACGTTCGATATCCATCAACGTCTCGAACGGGCTTTCGATGTCAATCTTTACCATGCCCATATTGCGGCCCTGTGTGATCAGGCGATTGACCTTCGAGTTCGACAGGTTCAGCGTCCGGGCAATATCGGCCTGCTTCTGACCTTCCAGGTAATGCAGGACCAGAACGGTGTGGATCTGCCGGATCAGTTCGAAGTCTTTCTTCTTGTCCACCATCACCCGCGCCTCTTGTTCAGGTAGTGGTCGATGGTGACCGCCGCCAGCAGGATCGACCCACGGATGATGTCCTGCCAGTAGACCGACACGTCCAGCAGCGCCAGCGAACTGGACACCAGCGACAACAGGATGACGCCGAGGATTGCGCCAAGGATCGACCCCGAGCCGCCATTCAGACTGGCCCCGCCGATCACGGCAGCGGCGATGATGGTCAGTTCCAGCCCCAACCCGAACGTCGGCTGCGCCGAGCCGAACCGGGCCATGTAGATGATACCCGCCACGCCACAGAGCGTTGAACACAACGTGGTGGTCAGAAAGATCACCTTCTTCGTGCGGATGCCCGAATAGGCCGCGGCCTTTTCGTTGGAACCGGTATAGAACACCTTCCGGAACATGGTCGTGCGCCGCAGCATGAAATCAAAGGCGATCACGAAGACAAGGAAAATGATGATCACTATCGGGATCGGCCCGACCGATCCCTGTCCGATGAATTTGAATTCGGGCGGCAGAGTATACAGCCCCAGCGGCCGTCCACCGGTGAACAACAGGCAAGCCCCCCGCGCAATTACCATGATCGCCAGTGATACGATGAAATGATGCAGCCCAACGCGGGTTACGAAGAACCCCATGAAGGCCCCGATGGCCGTACACAGCGCGATCGCCATAGCCGAGGCTACCCACGGGTTCACCCCGCTCAGGAAAAGCCACCCGGCGATCACCATGGCCAGCGCCGTGACCGAACCGACCGACAGGTCGATCCCCCCCGAGATCAGCAGGATTGTCATGCCGATCACCAGCAGTCCGTCCACCGCAAAGGCCATCGACATCGCCCGCATATTGGCCCAGGTCAGGAAATAGGGGGAGGCGAAGGACATGATCAAAAACAACGCCAGAATGATGACAATCAACCCCGTTTCGCGCATTTGAAACAGGCGTTTCAGCGGCGGTATGCTTTCGGCGGGTCCCGCTTGGGTCAGGTTCACCGTGTTGTCCATATTCGTCCCTCCGCTCATGCGACCGAAGCCTGCACTTCCGCAATGGAAGCCAGATGCATGATGTTTTCTTCCGTCATTTCGTCGCCTGTGACCTGTCCGCTGATGCGCCCTTCACGCACAACCAGCACGCGGTCGCAGACACCAATCAGTTCGGGCAATTCCGAAGAAATCACGACGATCCCCACGCCCTCATTCGCCAAGTCACGCAGAATGCGGTGGATTTCAGACTTCGCGCCAACGTCGACACCGCGGGTTGGTTCATCCAGAAAGATCAGACGCGGGTTGACCGAAAGCATCTTGGCAAGCGCCACTTTTTGCTGATTTCCGCCCGAAAGCGAGGACACCGGGTCGCTCAACGATCCGCATTTCAGGTTCAGCTTGCGCCCGAGCGCTTCGGCTTGGCCCGTTTCCGCTGCGGGCTGGATCAGGCCAAGTCCGTTGGCCACCTGTTCAGGCTTCAGGGCCGAGACGTTGGCGGCGATTGGCAGTTCAAGGAAAACTCCATCGCCTTTGCGGTCCTCGGACAGGTACACCATCCCCTTGGCGATACTGTCCTGATAGTTGCGCAACCTGAGTTCTTCGCCATTCAGCCAAACCTGCCCGGACGCATCCCCTTCCAGCTTGCAGATTGCCCTTGCGATCTCGCTGCGGCCCGCACCGATAAGTCCTGCAATGCCCAGGATCTCACCCTTGTTCAGGGTGAACGATACATCACGGAATCGCGCCGCCTCGGTCAGGTTGCGCACGTCCAGGATCACCTCGTCTGACGGGGTACCCTGCTTCTTGGGGTACAGGTCATCGATCACCCGTCCGACCATTGCATTCACCACGTCACCGGGCTGTATGTCGGCCACATTCCGCGTGACGATGTGCTGGCCATCCCGGAACACCGAAACCCGGTCGCAGTTGTCAAAGATCTCAACCATTCGATGCGAGATATAGATGATGGAAATCCCCTGATCCGCCAGATTGCGCATGATCCCGAACAGGGTCCGAGCCTCCGATTCCGTGAGTGCGGCTGTGGGCTCGTCAAGGATCAGAATGCGGCAATCCAGCGTCAGGGCCTTTGCAATCTCAACCAGTTGCTGGTTGGAGATCGAAAGTTTCTTAACCAGAATCGAAGGATCGATGTCGCTGAGTTGGCGAAACACATCGACCGCATCACGCTCCAGTTTCTTATAATCCATCAGCCATGACCGGCTGATATTGGTTTTGGCCATGAAGATGTTCTCGGCCACCGACACATCCGGGCACAGAGCGATCTCCTGATGGACAAAGCCGATACCCAGTTGCTGCGCCATCGTGGGTGACGAGATTTTGACCGGCTTGCCGTCGAGAACGATCTGACCGCTGTCCGGTTGCAAAATCCCGTCGATCACGTTCATCAGTGTCGATTTTCCTGCACCGTTTTCCCCTGCAATCGCGTGGATTTCTCCTTTGCGGAGTTCAAAGTCGATCCCGCGCAGTGCTTTGACCGGGCCAAAAGACTTGCTGAGGTTCGATATCCGAAGGATCACATCGTCTTGCATTGCACCACCTGTTCGGGTGTCTCATTTTTGGTTGATGTCCTGAACCGCCCGCGAACTGATTTGGAACTGCGCGGGCGGCTCGTCGGGGAGTACTCGGATCAGGCCGGATCGCGGCCTTCCATGTAGACGTTCAGGTCAAAGCTGTCCGCATTGTCCTGGGTGATGACTGCAAAGCCATTGTCCACGAACGGAATCTGAACCGGGTTGAAACCGCTGGTCCGCCAATCGTTGAACGGATCGAAAATGTCCGACCGGTTTGCCAGATGCACCGCCATGAAGCCCATGAAGCCCTGTACACCCTGGTTTGGGTTCAGCGACATATGGATGTTGCCCGCTCGGATGTGTTCCAACGTGGTGGGCGTCACATCCGCGTGCATGATCAGAAGGTCCGAGCCGGCTTCCAGTTTCGCCGCAACCGCACCTTCGGCAGAACCCGCTTCGGGAATCCAGATCGCCGCCACATTCGGATTGGCCTGAATGATCGAGGCTGTCGCGCGATAGGCCGCATTGCTGTCCTGGTTCGTGGCCTGACGTCCGACCAGTTTCATGTTCGGATAATTGTCTTCCATGTATGCAATCAGCGACGTGACGCGCAGATCGTGGTTTGACTGTCCCGGATTCTCGAGAACCGCGTATTCGGCGCTGTCACCTACTTGTTTGACGATCTCTTCTGCCGCGAACTTCGCCTCGGCATGGTTGTCCGAGGTGATATAGCCGGTGCGCTTTGAGCTTGGGCTGTCGGCGGCAAAGGTGACGATCTCGGTGCCATTGTCGACAGCGCGATTGATCGGCTCGATGAACGGGTCGGACTGCATCGGGTGCAACAGAACACCTGCGGGCTGCTTCACCAGATCCTGCTCGAACGAGGCGATCTGCTTGGTGATGTCGTAATCCGGCGTGCCTGAGAACACGGTTTTGCAACCAAACGCCTCGGCAGCCTGTTTGAAGCCCTGGTATACCGGTACCCAATAGGGATGACCCGAGACCATCACGTTCATGATGTATGTCTCATCGGGTTCGCACATGATGCTTTCGGCCTGCGCTGGCGCGGCAGAAATCCCGGCAACCGCCAACGCGGCAGACGCAATAATACTGTTTGCCTTCTTGATGTTCATTGGTTTCCTCCCTGCAGAATGCTCCTGCGACTGCGGCGCATTGTTCGTTCAGCACCAACTGTGCAAGAAATTTCTGCGTGTGATGTTTATTGCACACTCCCTGTCTAAGGGTGATACACCGGTGGCGTCAATAATTTTTGACAAAAATTTTCTGTGGTGAAATTTATTTCGTTTAAGTGTTCTGGATAGCTAAAATTGAATGGGCACGCGCGGATCGGTCGCTCTCGGCAGTCTTGTACCCACTGCCAAAGCTATACTCCTGCGGAGCTGACGTGCTCGACTGAATTGAGAGTAAAACCAGACGAGCGAAGTCTTCCGGAAAACTGGCTGGAAGATCGGATCCAGATCTGCTTCGCATACGCGGAACTGTAGTTTTTCTGTCCCTGAAGAATATCCAAAAACAGCCTTCGCCCGATTGACGCGCCACCTATAATTCAATATTTCATGAAATATGACAGAAAGAATCACAGAACAGTTGTCGATCCTTGGGCACCCGCAGCGGATAACCGTTTTCCGCATGTTGATGCGGCGTTTTCCCGACACTGTGCCCGCAGGAGAGCTGGCAACCGAACTGGGCATCAAGCCCAGCACGATGTCCAACTACCTCAACGCTCTGCAGCGGTCGGGCCTGGTGTCGCAGACGCGGTCCGGAACCTCTTTGCTCTATTCGGTTGAAATGACGAACGTGCAGCGCATGCTCGACTTTCTGATCGTCGATTGCTGCCGTGGCCGGCCAGATATCTGCATGCCCTTCACAAAAGGAGATGGTGCCAAGACCGAGCGCAAGTACAACGTATTGTTTCTGTGTGTCGGCAATTCCGCCCGCTCGATATTTGCGGAGTCGTTGCTGCGGTCCCTTGGACCGGATCGTTTCAATGTCTATTCCGCAGGAACCCAGCCCACCTCTGAACTGAATCCGTTCGCCGTTCAGGTTCTGAAGGACAAGGGACATGACGTTTCGGCTCTGCGTTCCAAACATATGTCCGAGTTCTTCGAGGCCGGCGCCCCGGAAATGGATTTTGTCTTTACCGTCTGCAATCAGGCAGCCAACGAGGAATGCCCGGCCTGGGAGGGCCAGCCGATCAGCGGCCATTGGGGCATGGTCGACCCTGTCAAGGCGCAGGGCACCGACGCGGAAAAAGCGCTGGCCTTTCAGAACGCTTACGGCGCGCTCAAACGGCGCATCGAAACCTTTATATCGTTGCCGGTCGAAAGCCTCGACCGGATCGCATTGCAATCTGCTGTCGATGACATCGGCAGGAATGTCGCCGGGGACATGAAATGACGACATATGCTGTGAATGGCCTGGGCCGGATGGGAAAGCTGGCGCTGAAGCCTTTGCTGGACAAGGGCGCCAGGATCGCCTGGATCAATGACGCAGTTGGCGACCCGGCGATGCATGCGCATCTGCTGGAGTTCGACACTGTGCACGGGCGCTGGGACGCAACATTTGCGCATGATGCGAACAGCGTCACGGTTAACGGGACGCGCCTGCCCTTCATCGGAACCAAAGACCTGAACGCCTTGCCACTGGACGGTGTCGATGTGGTGATCGACTGCACCGGCGTATTCAAAACCGAAGCCAAGCTGGCTCCGTATTTTGAGGCGGGCGTGAAGAAGGTCGTTGTTTCGGCCCCGGTCAAGGACGGCCCCACCGCCAATATCGTCATGGGCGTGAACGAAGACACCTATGACCCCGCCACGCATCACATCGTGACGGCGGCCTCCTGCACCACCAATTGTTTGGCGCCGGTTGTGAAGGTCATTCACGAAAACCTCGGCATCCGCCACGGTTCAATGACGACAATCCATGACGTGACCAACACGCAGACCATTGTAGACCGCCCCGCCAAAGACCTGCGCCGCGCCCGGTCCGCGCTGAACTCGCTGATTCCAACCACCACCGGATCGGCCACGGCGATCACGCTGATCTATCCGGAACTGAAAGGGCGGTTGAATGGCCATGCAGTGCGGGTGCCGCTGCTGAACGCCTCGCTGACCGATTGCGTGTTCGAAGTGGAACTTGAAACCACCGCCGAGGAAGTCAACGCATTCTTCAAATCTGCAGCCGAAGGTGAGCTGAAAGGTATTCTGGGTTATGAAACCCGGCCGCTGGTTTCGACCGACTACACCAATGACGTACGGTCTTCGATCATCGATGCGCCGTCGACCATGGTGGTGAACGGGACGCAGGTGAAGGTCTACGCGTGGTACGACAATGAAATGGGTTACGCACACCGTCTGGTGGACGTCGCAATGATGGTTGGAAACGCGCTGTGACCCAGCGACCCGAAGGACTGTCGGCCTATATTGCGGTCACGGCGGCCTATTGGGCCTTTATGCTGACCGACGGAGCCTTGCGTATGCTGGTGTTGCTGCACTTTCATACCATGGGGTTCTCGCCGGTGCAGTTGGCATATCTGTTCGTCCTGTATGAAGTCGCCGGGATGGGCACGAACCTGGCGGCCGGCTGGGTCGCGGCGCGGTTCGGGTTGGCATCAACGCTTTACGCGGGGCTTTGCTTGCAGGTCGCGGCGCTGCTTGCCCTGACGCAATTAGACCCTAACTGGGACATTCCGACCAAAGTAGCCTTTGTGATGATCATTCAGGGGGCGAGCGGGATCGCCAAGGATCTGGCCAAAATGTCTTCAAAATCCGCTGTGAAGCTGCTGGCGCCGGCCGAAGGCGACGGGCTGTTTCGTTGGGTCGCCATCCTCACCGGATCGAAGAATGCGGTGAAGGGGTTGGGTTTTCTGCTGGGGGCCGGGTTGCTGGCGACGCTGGGCTTTATGTGGGCCACGCTGGCCATGGCCATTGTGCTTGCAATCATTCTGATCGCAGTCTTCGTTCTGATGCCGCCCGGCCTGCCCAAAGGACGCAAAGGCGCAAAATTCTCCGAGGTCTTCTCGAAATCCGCCAATGTGAACTGGCTGTCGTTGGCACGCGTCTTTCTGTTCGGCGCGCGGGACGTCTGGTTTGTGGTCGGTATCCCGATCTATTTCTATGCGGTTTTGTCGGACGGAACTGACCAAGGCAACCGCGCCGCATTCTTCGTGATCGGAACCTTCATGGCTGTGTGGGTGATCCTGTACGGGGCAGTACAGGCCAATGCGCCGAAAATACTGCACGCGGCAGAGCGCAGCGAGGGCGACCTGATCCAAGCCGCACGCAATTGGGCTGTGGCCCTGTTCTGCGTTCCTGCGGCTCTAACGCTGGCGGTTCTGCTGTCTTCGGGTCCCGAGACATGGCTGACCGCAACGCTGGTTCTGGGCTTGCTGGCGTTCGGCGCGATCTTCGCCGTCAATTCCGCATTGCACTCCTACCTCATCCTGGCCTTCACCCATTCGGAGCGGGTCACGATGGATGTGGGGTTTTATTACATGGCCAACGCGACGGGCCGCCTGATCGGCACCGTCCTGTCCGGCCTCACCTATCAGGTCGGAGGCCTGCCGCTGGTTCTGGGAACGGCGGCGGTGATGGTCGCCGTTGCTGCTCTGACATCCGGCAAACTCATCGATCAGACGTCCGAGGTTGTCTCATGACTATTTTTGAACGCTACCTGTCCGTCTGGGTTGCCCTTGCCATGGTCGCAGGTGTCCTGATCGGGCTTGCCGCGCCTGGACTGGTCGGGCTGATTGCCTCGGCCGAGGTGGCCAGTGTCAACCTTGTGGTGGCTGTACTGATCTGGGCGATGGTTTATCCGATGATGGTCGGCGTCGATTTCGGCGCGGTGGCGGGCGTGGCACGCCAGCCCCGCGGACTGATCGTTACCCTGACGGTCAACTGGCTGATTAAACCCTTTACCATGGCGCTGCTGGCGGTCCTGTTCTTCGATTACGTTTTTGCTCCGTGGATCGAACCCGAGGATGCCGCCCAATACACAGCGGGCCTTATCCTGCTTGGCGCGGCGCCCTGCACGGCGATGGTGTTCGTCTGGTCTCAACTGACCCGGGGCGATGCGACCTATACGCTGGTTCAGGTGTCGGTAAATGACCTCATCATGGTCGTGGCTTTCGCGCCAATTGTTGCCTTTCTGCTGGGCGTAACGGACATCTCGGTGCCGTGGCAAACCCTGGTTCTGGCAACCGTGCTGTACGTGGTCCTGCCCCTGATCGCCGGGCTGATCACCCGTCGCAAACTGGGCTCGCAAGCGGCGATTGACGCCTTTTCAGCGCGTGTCAAGCCGTGGTCGGTCATGGGCCTGATCGCAACCGTCGTCATCCTTTTCGGCCTGCAAGGAGAGACGATCCTCTCGAAGCCGCTTGTCATCTTGCTGATCGCTGTTCCAATCCTGATTCAGAGCTATGGTATCTTCGCGCTTGCCTATGGCGCGGCCTATGCGCTGAAAGTTCCGCATCGCATCGCTGCACCCTGCGCCATGATCGGAACCTCGAATTTTTTCGAACTGGCGGTTGCCGTCGCCATCAGCCTTTTCGGCCTCAATTCCGGCGCCGCCTTGGCGACAGTGGTCGGGGTTCTGGTCGAAGTTCCGGTGATGCTGTCACTGGTTGCTTTTGCCAACAGGACGCGCATTTCGGTTCAACAGCGCGCAGAAAGCTGAAGTCGCAGTATTGAACAGGTGCGCAAAAAAAGCGCCGGATGACAAATAATATAAGCAGGCCAGTATTCGGACGCAACGCGGTTGGCCAAGTCGATGAAAGACAAGGTAATTCCTGAAAACTAGGTAGTTCCAGGGCTTTCGGATACTGGGTTCAGAACGTGCGATTCAGCCCCACATCGTTTGGAGGTTCTGGACTTAACGATTTGTTCAGATATTTTTGAATCCGCAATCTTCAATTGCCATGAAAATGACAATTTGAAACTGAATTCAGCTTTGAAACAAATTTTCTTTGAGGTCCTCAGATGCTTACGTTCCCGCCGCAACCCCCGTCATCCTCCCCCCTCAGCGCAATTCAAGGTGACAGAGCTTACGGTGACGGAAACCCGGCGACCGTCACGACGATTACGTATCATTTTGGTGATTTCTTCGACAAATCAGGTACTTCGTTTTGGACGAACGCGTATAAGAATGAGTTCAAGCAGGCACTGGCTGTCATAGAATCGGTTGCAAACATCCAGTTCGTTGAAACCGCCAACGCCTTTGCCGCCGATCTTGTTGAATATATCGCCCCGAGCAGTTTCTTTACTGGCCAGGGGTTTTCCCCGAACACATTGGGATACCATTACTACCCCCACAATGGGCCGTCAGAGGGGGCGTTCAACACAAACTGGTGGACGGCTGGGCCGGGTGGCAACGGCACACCGGGTGCCTATTTCTTCACGACGATTTGCATGAAATTGGCCATGCCCTAGGCCTCGGGCATCCGCACGACAGGGGTCTGTCTACCACTGTCATGAGCGGGGTGACGTCGCCCTTCAATGACTACGGTACAAACAATCTGAATCAGGGCGTCTACACTGTCATGTCCTACAATGACGGTTGGACACAGGTGAACGGTAATCTATTCTCAAACGCGCAGTATGGCGGGTCGACCGGGTTGGGCGCATTGGACATTGCAGCCCTGCAAGCACTTTATGGTGCAAATACAACGCACAACTCAGGCAACACCGTCTATACACTGCCGTCAGCCAACGTCAGCGGAACAGGGTATCAGTCCATCTGGGACACAGGTGGCATTGATACGATCCAACATCTCGGTAGTACAGGCGCGCTCATCGATCTGCGTGCAGCAACGATAGTCTACTCAGCAACCGGTGGTGGAATAGTCTCCAACGTCGCTGGCGTTCGGGGCGGCTTCACGATCGCTCAGGGCGCTGTGATCGAAAACGCCACCGGCGGCTCGGGAAACGATACGCTTGTCGGAAACAGTGCGCAGAACGTTCTGAACGGAAACTGGGGGAATGACACGATTTATTCGTTGTCCAACGGGTCAAATGACAACACAATCATTGGCGGCAATGGAAATGACATAATCTACGTCGCTACAGGAACCGGCTCGGACACAGTTCTCGGTGGTGCCGGAAACGATCTGGCAATTGTAACACGCAACAACGGTTCGTTTTCGGGTGGAAGCAATTTCGACACGGTCCGTTTTGTCGACGCTATGGACCGTTACCTGCTTATTCAGAACGGCAGCACCTACGAATTCAAAAGCGTCGCGAACGGAGCAACGTTCTCTGTTTCGTCGGACGTGGAACAGTTTCAGTTCTCGAATGGCGCGCAATCGCTTAACAGCACCGGGGTAGTAGCGGCGATGGGTGTCGTGAACATTGAGACGGTCGGTACGGTGCTTCAACATGCAAATCAAGGAATCTATGTGCTGGATGGCGGATCCGCAAATGTGGCGCTGACCTACAATGGACAAGCGGTCGGCCAGAACACGCTGGGCGGCTGGCAGGCCATTCACACTGAGGCCAGCGGTGGCGGCTATCGCGTACTTTGGCAGAACACAGACGGCAGTTACGCCGAATGGACCACCAACCGCCAGGGACAGTTTCTCAGCGGAGCGGCAGTCAACAATATCGTCAGTCTTGAGAACGTCTATGGCGTTGATTTCAACAACGACAACCTGATTGGGCATGACTCGACCACAATCGAGAGCGATGGCCTCGTAAACCTGGTTGCTTCCACACAAAACGGCTATGTCATTGGCGGAACTGCAACCGTGACACTGAATGGGGCAACGGTGGTTCCGGGAACGCTGGGCGGCTGGTCTGCGATCCAAGCCGAAGCGTCAGGTGGCGGGTATCGGATCCTGTGGCAAAACTCGGACGGAAGCTATGCCGAATGGACGCTGGACGGGACGGGTGCGTTTATCAACGGAACAGCAATAGCCAACGTCATTGACGTCGAAAGCTTTTATGGAGCCGATATCAACAATGACGGCACTACCGGACATGTGGTGACGCCTATTGAGAGTAACGGGTCCACAACCCTATCCTCCTCGACCCAGGGCTCTTACCTTATTAATGGCAGTACCCCGGTATCCTTGAACGGCACGACAATTGCACCTGGTAGTCTGGCCGGCTGGGATGCCGTTCAGGTCGAAGCGTCAGGCGGCGAGTATCGTTTGCTGTGGAAAAACAGTGACGGCAGTTACGCCGAATGGACATTGGACAGTGCGGGCCAGTTCACTGGTGGTGGTGCTGTAGGCAACGTCGTTAGTCTTGAGACCTTCTATGGGGCCGACATCAACGGTGATGGCACAACAGGGCACACGGTAAACTCCATCGAAATAGCCGGGTCGACGAATCTGGGGGCTTCGACACAAGGTATGTACATGATCAACGGAACCATTGCGGTTTCGTTGAACGGCGCGAATATCGGCCCTGACAGTTTGAGCGGATGGAACGCAATTCATGTCGAGGCCTCTGGTGGTGGTTACAGGCTTTTGTGGAAAAACACGGATGGTAGCTATGCAGAATGGACGCTGGATGGTTCAGGTCAATATACGAGCGGTGCCGCGGTTCCTGATGTTGTCGCCGTCGAAGTCTTTTACCAGTGGGATTTTGACGTCAGCGGAACAGTCGGATTTGCCCAACCGAAACTGGCCCACCCCGATGCTCTGGGTCCTGTTGCAAACCAATTTGTCGCCGATCTGCTTCTGGCCGTCGATGAGGAAGATACGGACAATCTGATCTTCGTCGCGGAACTCGAAGACGCCGAAGAAACGGAGCCTTTCTTCGAGACAGATGGCGAACTTGCCGCACGAAACATTTCGAAAACTCAGCCAGAGCACGGTGACAGCCTTGATCACCATTCGGAGGATGAACTGGAAGTCTTTGATCCTCTGGAAGAAGATGCATTCCTGATCTGATCAGAGTTCTGATTGCAAAACAGAAGAGAATGGCCGCCGTCAAACAGATGACTGCGGCCATTTTGCAGAAAGCGTAAAAAACCGGGGATCTGGCCTAAAAACCGCCCACTGAAATCAGGCGCGTTTTTCGCCGATTGTCGCGATACCCAGCACATCCAGTACTTTTGCTTCGATATGCTCGGCATTCATTCCGGCCTCGGCATACATATCCGCCGGGTTGGCCTGATCGATGAACGTGTCAGGCAAAACCATCGAGCGATACCTGAGGCCGTGGTCGAACACCCCTTCGTCCGACAGCAGTTGCGCAACGTGGCTGCCGAACCCGCCGACTGCGCCTTCTTCGATGGTTATCAGGGCCTCGTGATCCTCAGCCAGCGACAGGATCAGGTCCCGATCCAGCGGTTTGGCAAAGCGGGCATCGGCAATAGTCGGCGAAATCCCCTTGGCTGTCAGGGATTCTGCCGCCTTCTCCACCTCGGCCAGGCGCGTGCCAAACGACAGCAACGCCACGCGCGCACCCTTCCGGATCATGCGTCCCTTGCCGATTTCCAGAACTTCACCGCTTTCCGGCAGTTCAACGCCAACACCTTCGCCACGCGGATAGCGGAACGCGATAGGGCCGTCGTCATGGGCTGCGGCAGTCGCAACCATATGCATCAATTCCGCCTCGTCAGCGGCGGCCATCACCACCATGCCCGGCAGATTGGCCAGATAAGCGATGTCAAACGAACCGGCATGCGTCGCGCCATCCGCGCCCACCAGCCCGGCGCGATCGATTGCAAATCGCACCGGCAACCGCTGTATGGCAACATCATGAACAACCTGATCATACCCGCGCTGCAAAAAGGTTGAGTACATCGCGCAGAACGGTTTCATCCCGCCTGCAGCCAGTGCGGCGGCAAATGTTACCCCGTGTTGTTCGGCAATCGCCACGTCAAAACAGCGCGATGGGTAGCGTTCGGCAAACAGGTTCAGGCCCGTACCATCCGGCATTGCGGCTGTGACCGCGACGATCTTGTCGTCACGCGCGGCCTCTTCCACAAGCGTTTTGCCGAAAACCGAAGTGTAAGACGGCGCGTTGGATGGTGCCTTTTTCTGTTCGCCCGTCACCACATCGAATTTCGCCGTCGCGTGGCCCCTGTCGCGGGCTTGTTCGGCCGGGGCGAAACCTTTGCCCTTCTTAGTCAACACATGGATCAGGATCGGCCCGGTTGCCCGCGCCTTGACGGTGCGCAGCACCGGCAGCAACTGGTCCATGTCATGCCCGTCGATCGGTCCCACATAGGAAAAGCCCAGTTCTTCGAACAGCGTGCCCCCTACGGCCATCCCCTTCAGCATCTCCTTGGCGCGCTTTGCGCCTTCACGGAACGGTTCCGGCAGCAGCGAGACCGCGCCTTTGGCGGCAGCTTTCAGATCGTGGAACGGTTCTTCAGCGTAAATTCGCGACAGATAGTTGGAGAGCGCACCAACCGGTGGCGCAATGCTCATCTCATTGTCGTTCAGAATGACGATCAGGCGTTTCTTCAGATGGCCGGCGTTGTTCATCGCCTCAAAGGCCATGCCCGCAGACATCGAACCGTCGCCGATCACGGCAATCGCGTCACCCAGACCTTCGGGTGTTACTCCGCCCAGATCGCGCGCCACGGCAAAGCCCAGCGCCGCACTGATCGACGTACTGGAATGCGCCGCGCCAAAGGGGTCATATGGGCTTTCGCTGCGCTTGGTGAACCCGCTCAGGCCATCTTTCTGGCGCAGGGTCCGGATTCGGTCGCGGCGTTCGGTCAAAATCTTGTGCGGATAGCACTGATGGCCGACGTCCCAGATGATCTTGTCGCGCGGTGTTTCGAAAACCGCATGCAACGCCGTGGTCAGTTCGACCACGCCCAATCCCGCACCCAGATGCCCGCCGGTGACGGAAACCGCCGAAATCGTCTCAGCCCGCAGCTCCTGCGCTACCTGATGCAACTGCGCGTCCGAGAACCGTCTGAGGTCCGCAGGGCGGTTCACAAGGTCCAGCAGGGGCGTATTTGGGCGGTCAGACATTTTGCGCGTTCCTGGCTTAGCTGTCCCGGGCAATAACGAAGCGGGCGGCGTCCTTCAAGGTTTCTGCCTGCGGTCCATACCCATCCAGAGCGGCACAGGCCTGATTTGCCAGGTCCACGGCACGAGCCTTGGCCGCGTCCAGACCCAGCAGCGAGACAAAGGTCGCCTTTCCGGCCGCCGCATCCTTTTGCAGGCGCTTACCGGCTTTTTCGGCGTCACCTTCTACATCCAAGATGTCATCAGCAATCTGGAAGGCAAGTCCAAGGGCACGGGCATATTGGCGCATCGGCTCCGGGTCGATCTGCGCCAGGCGCGCACCCGCACAGGCGGACCATTCGATCAGTGCGCCGGTTTTGCCCGCCTGCAGGAGCGTGATTTCATCCAGTGTCAGCGGCGTTTCCGCCGTTTCCGCCGCAATATCCAGCGCCTGACCCAGCACCATCCCCTGCGCCCCACTCGCCTTGGCCAATGTCACGGCCAGTTCCGCGCGCGCTTCGGCGGTTCCGACCTCGGGTAGGGAGCACAACTCAAATGCCAGCGTCTGCAAGGCATCGCCGGTCAAAAGGGCAGTGCCTTCGTCCCATTTCACGTGCACTGTCGGGCGACCTCGGCGCATATCATCGTTGTCCATGCAAGGCAGATCGTCATGGACGAGCGAATAAGCGTGCAACGCCTCGATCCCTGTTGCGGGCCAGATCGCCTGCGCGGCGTCAATTCCATGTAACCGTGCGCTTTCCAGTACCAGGAACCCGCGCAGGCGCTTTCCGCCCTCGGTGGCATAGGCCATCGCCCGGGTCACATCCAGATCGTCCAGCGCCCCCAGCACCAGATCGAACTGGTGCTGAATCCGCGCGGCATCCTGCGCTAGAATGTCCTGAAACATCTACAGACCTTCGACAGAGGTCGTCCCGGTCGGCTGCCCGTCGGCGTCCAAAGTGATCGCAGCCACCTTTTCCTCGGCCCGCTTCAGCTCGTCCTCGCAGCGTTTCTTTAGCTGCGCGCCACGCTCATACAGCGCGATGGATTGGTCCAGCGCCACGTCGCCGCGCTCCAGCTGGCCGACCACGGCCTCAAGCTCTTTCATCGCCTGTTCGAAAGTCATCTGCTCAACTGGGGTATCGGTCATCGTGCTGCCTTCATCAGTTCTTCCACATGGGCGCGTGTCGCCTCGGCCAGTGCGTTCAGATCATATCCGCCTTCCAGAGTCGAGACGATGCGGCCGCCGCAAACCTCATCGGCGATCCTGCACAGTTCGGCCGTGATCCAGGCGAAGTCGCCGGTCGACCAGTTGAGATTGGCCAGGGGATCGTTCTGATGCGCGTCGAACCCGGCCGAGATAATGATCAGTTCCGGCTTGAATGCACGCAAACGCGGAAAGGCTTGCGTTTCGTAGGCCCTGCGCATTTCAGGGCCACCCGTACCGGGCGCCAGCGGAATATTCAGGATTGTCTCGAAGGCGCCGGTCTCATCCGGACGACCCGATCCGGGCCACAATGGCATCTGTTGGCTGGTGATCAGCAACGCGCGCCGCTCGTCCCAAAGCAAATCCTGTGTACCGTTGCCGTGATGTACATCAAAATCCACCACCGCCACCCGGCCAAGACCATGATGGTCCAGCGCATGTTTGGCCGCCAGCGCAGCATTGCCGAACAGGCAGAACCCCATGGCCGTGTCAGTTTCGGCATGATGCCCCGGGGGTCGGATGGCGCAGAAGGCATTTCCGGCGTCTCCCCCCAAAACCATGTCCACGGCCCGAACAACCGCACCGGCGGCGCGATAGGCAGCGTCGATCGAACCCGGAGACAGGAACGTGTCCCCGTCAATCTGGGCAAATCCGTCGACGGGGCGCATTTTGCGCAGGTCGCTGATGTAGCTTTGCGGGTGTATGCGCAAAAGATCGTCATCCGCCGCCAATGGGGCGGTCACCCGATTCAGGTCCAGGGGTTCAAGCGCATGCAGAATATGCTCCAGCCGTGCGACACGTTCGGGGTGCCCGTCGGGTGTTACATGCCCAAGGCAATCCGCGTGGGTCAAAAGGGCTGTTTTCATGGGGATCCCTTCTTCATCTGGCTAAAAATATCCTCGCCGAAGGCTTGAAGTCGCCGCGCAGCGGCACCTCTCAGTCCGGCGCCAGCATGTACCCGGCCCCGCGCACTGTCTGAAGATAGCGCGGTTGCTTCGGGTCCTGTTCGATCTTGCGGCGCAGGCGGGTGATCTGCACATCCACCGCCCGCTCCTGTGCCTGGCCTTTGTCCCGGCCCAAATCCTCGACAAGTTTGGCGCGGCTGATCGGTTCACCCGGCTGGGCCGAAAAAATCTTCATCAACTGGCTTTCCGTCGCCGTCAGCCGTACCGGGTTCTCGCCCTGCCACATCTCTCCGCGCTCGATATCGTACCGAATGGGTCCAAGATGCAAAATCTTGGTTGCGCTGTCCTGTGCAGGCGTGTCTGGCATCCGCCTCAGGATCGCATTGATCCGCAGCAGCAGTTCCTTGGGCTCAAAGGGTTTGGACAGGTAGTCGTCCGCGCCCGCTTCCAGCCCGGAAATCCGATGCTCGGTCTCACCCTTTGCCGTCAACAGAAGGATCGGTGTCGCATGAGTTTCGCGCAGGGACCGCGTCAGGCTGACGCCGTCCTCGCCGGGCATCATCACATCCAGAACGATCAGGTCAAAGTCCAGTCCGGACAGCACCCGCCGGGCGTGCGCCGCATCCCGGGCCGCTGTGACCAGAAATCCGCTACGCATCAGGAATTTCTTGAGGAGATCACGAATGCGCTCGTCATCATCGACGATCAGCAGATGGGCGTCCATTTCGCTCATGAAGTCGTATCCCGCAATTTCGTATATGCATGACGCATATCAGCATCCATCATCGCTTCAAGCACTTTGCGAAAACCCGAGACCGCCTCGGGTCCGGCTTCCTTGTAAGCCGCGCGCATCCGAACGCGCTGCGCCTCGGACAGCGTCGCCTCCAGTGCCCTGCCACTGTCTGTCAGAAATAGGTGTCGTTCCCGTTTGTCCACTGTTCCGACCCGGCTTTCCACCAAACCGTCTTCGATCAAAGTGCGTAAGACCCTGTTCAGAGACTGTTTTGTCACCCCCAGAATGGCCAGCAGATTATTGACCGTTGTCCCCGGCGCGCGGTTGATGAAATGGATGGCCCTGTGATGCGCACGGCCATAGGCCATCTGCGCCAGAATGCGATCCGGATCGGCGGTAAAGCCGCGATACGCAAAGAACATCGCCTCGATCCCCTGCCGCAACTGCTCGTCAGTCAGAAACAGCAGGCTTTCTCCACCAAAGACCTGAGCCGGGCGGGTGTCGGACATATTGCGCCTCATTCGTTACTCGGGTTGACTTTATGTCAGTGATATTGACATTCCAAGTGCACACAGGAATCGATTCCCAGTTTTTGCGCAATTTCATGTCCATTTCAGGCAAAACTTGCGCAACAATCGGAAACAATTACCGGCTCAGGAGGTTCGCATGGCGGGATATGACGATCGTGACGGTGTCATCTGGTTGGATGGCAAACTTGTACCCTGGCGCGAGGCCAATGTGCATATTCTGACCCACGCGATGCATTATGCCTCGTCCGTATTCGAAGGCGAACGGGCGTATAACGGCAAAATTTTCAAAAGTCGCGAGCATTCGAAACGTCTGATCGCCTCGGCCGAGGCACTGGACATGCCCATGCCTTATGACGTCGATCAGATCGAAGCCGCCAAGGAAGAGGCGCTGAAAGCCAGCGGTCTTCAGGATGCCTATGTACGCGCACTGGTCTGGCGCGGTTCGGGTGACGATATGGGTGTGGCTTCGGCCAGAAACCCGGTGCGGATGGCTGTCGCGGTCTGGCCCTGGGGCGCATATTATGGCGACGCCAAGATGCAGGGCGCCAAGTTGGACATCGCCGAATGGAAGCGGCCCAGCCCGGAAACCATACCGGTTCACGCCAAGGCGGCGGGCCTCTACATGATCTGCACGATCTCGAAACACAAGGCCGAAGCGAAAGGCTGCTCGGACGCCCTGTTCATGGATTGGCGTGGGTTTGTGGCCGAGGCAACCGGCGCCAACGTGTTCTTCGTCAAGGATGGCGAGGTTCACACACCGTTGGCCGACTGCTTCCTGAACGGCATCACCCGCCAAACGGTCATTCAGATGCTGAAGGACAAAGGCATCACCGTGCATGAGCGGCGGATCAAACCCGAAGAGATGGCCGATTTCGAGCAATGCTGGCTGACCGGCACCGCTGCTGAGGTCACCCCGGTTGGGCAGATCGGCAACTATACGTTCGAAGTTGGCGATCTGACCCGCGAAATCGCGGCAGACTACGAAGCCCTCGTCCGCGCCTAATCCAGAGCCCGAAAACCATTGAAACCCTTGCTTTTGGCGGGGGTTTTTCTTTGCAGGTTGTCCGGATTTCCTTGCTGAACGTTCAGCCGGATGGACGATTACGCAAGGATGTGTAGATTACAGTCATGTTGGACCTGCTCAGCGATATCCTCACGCGCCTGTCCCTGCGCGGGACGTTCTATTTCCGGACATCCTTTACGCCCCCTTTTGGAATTCAGGTTCCGGCCTTTGAAAACGTGGCTCGGTTCCATTTCGTGCAACGCGGGGAATTGAAGGTTCATGTGTCCTCAACCGGAGACACATTGCGTCTCAAACAAGGGGATTTGATCCTTGTTCCGCATGGTGCGGCCCATGCGTTGTTGTGCAACGAGGTCAGACCATTCGATGCGTTGCCACTGGAGCAGGTGCTGCAGCAGTCCGGCTATCAGGGTGACGGTGTTCTGGTCTATGGGGGAGAGGCCAAAGATCGCGACACCCAGCTGATCTGCGGGCATTTCTCTTTCACCGGGCCACCGGGGCGACGCGGAACAGGACATATGCTGATCGACCGGCTGCCGCCCTATATTCTGATCGAAAATTACGGCGAAGAGGCGGGCGCCTGGATCGAGGCTACCCTGCGCATGATCGGCTCGGAAGTGAGCGGGGCCCGGATTGGGGGTGACCTGATCGCGCTGAAACTGTCCGAGGTCCTGTTTGCACAGGCAATTCGTGCCTATCTGGAACACCTAAGCCCCAGTAACACCGCCCTGGCGGGATTTGCCGACCAGCGGGTTTCGCGCGCGCTTACCGCGTTTCACCGCGCCCCCGCACAGGAGTGGAGCGTGGAGACACTGGCCCGCGAGGCAGGAATGTCGCGCACGGCATTCGCACAGTTGTTTGCCGAGAAGATGGGAACGACACCCATGCAGTATTTGACCAACTGGCGCATGCAGATTGCCTGCCATGGCCTGACCGAAAGCCGCTGGAACGTCGCTGATGCCGCCGCCGAAGTGGGTTACGCCTCGGAGGCTGCGTTTTCCCGCGTTTTCAAAAAACAGATCGGCCTGTCCCCCGCGGCCTATCGGGCGATGAACTAATACCTCGATCTGTTGAACGATCTGCAAAGAATTGCGAACGCCAAGAGCTAATGCGTCCCGACTTGCACCCTTATCTTGGGGCTACTCCAAGCAAGGAAAGGAAACATCATGTCTCTTCGTTTCGTAACGCGCACCGTGCACGCCTATCTTGATTACCCGGTCGCCCTGGCCCTTATGATCCTGCCTTTTGTTCTGGGATTGGGTCAATCAAACCCGATGGCCTTGTGGCTGTCAGTCACAACAGGCGTCGCCGCATTTGTTCTGACCGTTCTGACCGATCATCACCTTGGGATCTGGCGGGTCCTGCCCTACAAGCTCCATCTCACGGTGGACCTGATTGTCGGGATCACCTTTCTGCTGGCACCCAGCCTTTTTGGTTTCACCGGGCTGGACGCGGTCTTTTACTGGCTGAACGGTGCGGCCGTAGTTGTTGTCATTTCACTCAGCGCGCCCGAGCAAGGCGTCACCGCCTGAGTGCAATTTCAGACTTGAGCATTCCGACTAAAACAGTCAGAATATCAAGAGGCGCCAGATGCATCTGTTTCGGCATCAGGTTTCGGGGCGGTCTGCGAGCTTAGCGCGGCACAAGGTGACGGCACGCCACCGCCCCGAAAACGACTATGAGAGGTTTGGGATGTGTCGCCCGTTTGATGAACTCATGTCCAAACACAAGGCTGCGACCTCCTGCGGGTGTGGCCGCAATGAAGATTATGCCGCCTATCTCGATCAGAACGGGCCAATCAGCAAAGATGCAGACACCCGAATTTTCAAAGAAGAGCCGGCTCGTCTACGCGAGTCAGTGCGCCGTGTGTTTGAAGCCCGAGCCGCGCGAAGCGGCCCGATGAACGATCAATGAATCAGCCCGATATCAGAAATCGACGCCGCGCTGGGCCTTGATACCGGCCTGAAACGGGTGTTTTTCCACGGTCATTTCCGTGACCAGATCGGCGTAGTCCCGCAGCGCTTGAGGCGCGTCGCGACCTGTCAGAAAGACGCTGGTACGCCCTGACCGGTTCTTCAGCCCGTCGATCACCTGTTCGACCGAAAGGTACTCATAGCGCAATGCGATGTTGATCTCGTCCAGCACGACCAGATCATAATCTCCGCTGCTCATCAGCTTGCACGCTTTGTCGAAAGCGGCGTTTGCGGCGGCGATATCGCGTTCCTTGTCCTGTGTATCCCAGGTGAAACCTTCGCCCATGGTGTGCCACGTCACCAGATCGCGCTCTTCAAAAAAGCGCCGTTCACCGGTTTTCCATTTGCCCTTGATGAACTGTACAACGGCAACCTGCTGACCCCAGCCCAGCGCCCTGATCACGACACCAAATGCGGCCGAGGATTTGCCTTTGCCCTTGCCTGTGTTGATCAGAACCAGGCCGCGTTCGGGATCGACCGCCTCGGAAACCTTCTTACGGTGCTCAGCCTGCACCTTTTGCATCTTTTCCTTGTGATCCTGTGCGTCACTCATCGGGAAACCTCGTTGTTTGTCGCGCCCAAACTAGGGAAAGATGGCGAAAGGTAAAGTCACGCTTTGGGGTCCGTGACAGATCTGGCCTTGCCGCGCTCCAGCCCCAGTTGATGCTCGCGCCAGATCACCACCGCATTGCCGGCGATGACCAGAACTGCCCCAAGCAGAATGGCCAGCGTTGGCAGCTCATCGAACCAGACATAGCCGATGCCGATGGCAAACAACATGGTCGTGTAGTCATATGGGGCAAGCATCGAGGCCTGTCCAAACCGGTACGAGGACGTCACCAGGATTTGCGCGACCCCCCCGGTCAGTCCCATCGCAATCAGTATCGCCAGTTGCTCCCATGTCGGCACGGCCCAGCCCCAGAATACCGTCAGCCCGGACAGGGCGGTCGCCGTAACCGAAAAGTAGAAAACAATCGCTGCCGGATGGTCCACCTGAACCAATTGCCGGATGTGAATCTGCACAAAGGCCCGCGCGATTGTTGCGCCCAGCACGCAAAGCGCACCAATTGTGGCTGCCAGTTCCAGTTCGGTGCTGCCAAGCCGCGGCCACAGCATGATCAGAACACCCAAAAGGCCCAGAACGACGGCACCAATGCGGATCAAACGGATACGTTCGCCCAACATGACCGCTGCGAGAACCAGGGTAAAAATCGGGGTCGCGTAGCCAATGGCAGTCACTTCGGGCAGCGGCAGCAGGCTGAGCCCGGTGAAAGTCAAACCCATTGCGGTCGTGCCCAGAACACCGCGCCAGAAGTGACCCATCGGCTTTTTGACCACGAAGCCCTGCGCCAGTTCCCCACGCGATACCAGCCAGATGATGATGACCGGAATGGCAAAGAGCGACCGAAAAAAAACCAGCTCACCCGGAGGAAAATCTTCGGACAATGCCTTGACCAGCGCCGACATCGAGGTGAACAGAAAAAGGGCGCTGAGTTTCAGCGCCACGGCCAGTACGGGTCGATGCGATGTTAAGGGTTTTGCCATCGGCGCGACCCTGCGCCTTTGCGGCGCAAAGATCAACGGCTGGAATCAGCGGTCTGTCCAGCTTGGTGGCAAGGTACTGCCGATCTCTTCCGCGAATTCTTCAAGAAAACGGATCATCCGACCGATCCGCTGCTGTGCGATCTGTTTTCCGGTCTCGGTCAGCATGTCGTTCGGCAGGCTGAGAAGCTTGACTTTCCAATGGTCGACCGAGAAGTGCAGGTCATCCAGAGGCCGGTGTTCTGCAAACGGATCGGCCGGGTCATAAAGCGACCGCCCCAACGCGCCCGAAACAGAAAAGTTGCGGGCTACGCCGATCGCGCCCAACGCATCCAGCCGGTCGGCATCCCGCAGAATACGGGCCTCATCCGTTTCAGGCGTGATGTTGGCCGAAAAGCTGTGGGATTCAATTGCGTGCTGAATGGCGCGGATTTGATCCGGGCGATAGCCCAATTCCCTCAGAACAGTCTCTGATTCCGTGGCGGACCGGCGCGAGGCCAGATGCCGGCAAGGGTCATCTTTTGGCAGGTTCACCAAATCATGCAGATAGCTTGCGGCCAGAAGCACGGCCATATCCGTTTCGCGATCCGCGATGGCCTGCGCATTCACCCAGACCCGGTCCAGATGGGCCAGATCATGGGCAGGGTCGGTCTCCATCCGCTGCGCAACGATGCCGCGCAGGCGCGTACGCAGATCAGCCGATCCGTCCACGGTTCTCTCCGATCTGGCCGCGGTGCAGCAGCAGGTGGTCGAGGATCACGCATGCCATCATCGCCTCGCCTACCGGGACAGCGCGAATGCCGACGCAGGGGTCATGGCGGCCTTTTGTGATGATTTCGGTCTCTTCCCCGGATTTGGTGATCGTTTTGCGAGTGGTCAGGATGGACGAGGTCGGCTTGACCGCGAAACGGACAACAATATCCTGTCCGGTCGAGATACCGCCGAGAATACCGCCCGCGTGGTTCGAACTGTATTGCGGGCCGTTCTGGCCCATGAAGATCTCATCTGCATTGGCCTCTCCGGTCAGTTCCGCCGCGGCCATGCCCTCGCCGATCTCGACGCCCTTGACCGCATTGATCGACATCATCGCGGCGGCCAGATCAGTGTCTAACTTGGCATAAACCGGCGCACCAAGACCGGCAGGAACGCCGCGCGCGACCACTTCGACCACGGCACCAACCGAGTTTCCGGATTTGCGCAGATCGTCCAGAAAAGCCGCCCAACCCTCGGCCGCGTGCGCATCCGGGGTCCAGAACGGATTTTGTTCGATCTGGGACCAGTCGAAATTGTCACGATTAATCTTGTGGGGTCCGATCTGCGTCATGTAACCGGTGATCTGAACATTGGGGGCAATCTGTTTGATCGCCTCACGCGCCAGACCTCCGGCCGCAACACGAGAGGCCGTTTCGCGGGCCGAACTGCGCCCGCCACCGCGATAATCGCGGATGCCGTATTTCTGCCAGTAGGTGATATCGGCGTGGCCCGGGCGGAACTTGTCCATGATGTCGCCGTAATCTTTCGAGCGCTGATCGGTGTTTTCGATCATCAGCTGCACGGGGGTCCCGGTGGTCTGGCCTTCGAACACACCCGAGAGGATTTTCACCTGATCCGGTTCACGCCGCTGGGTGGTGAACTTGTTCTGCCCCGGTTTGCGCTTGTCCAGCCAGTGCTGGATCATCGCCTCGTCAATCGCGACGCCCGGCGGGCAGCCATCGACGGTCGCACCCAAAGCGGGTCCGTGGCTTTCACCCCAGGTGGTGACGCGGAAAAGATGGCCAAAGCTGTTCATCGACATGAGGCGTGCTCCTTTGCGCGATGTGATTAGCGGTCGCGGGGCCCGGCCTCAAGCGGATTTGCTGATTGGTCCGGGCGGTGCTACCCGATGGGCAGCGCGTTTTGAGTATTTTTGAAAAGATGAAGTTCAGGCGACTTGCGCAATCTCTGCACGGGATTCGGTGATCTTGAGAGCGGCCTGTGCGGCTTCGCGCCCTTTTTGAACGAAATGCGCACGATAGATGGCGTTGTGGTGATCGGTTTCCTGATACTGGTGCGGCGTGAGCGAAACCGACAGGACCGGAACGCCCGTGTCCATTCCGGCGCGCATCAGCCCGTCGACCACGGCCTGCGCCACGAAATCATGCCGGTAGATGCCGCCATCCACGACAAAGGCGGCGCAGGCAACAGCGGCGTAGCGCCCGGTTTGGGCCAGATCGCGGGCCAGCAGAGGCATCTCGAACGCGCCCGGCACGTCGAAAACATCGACCTGATCGGCAGGGATCAGTTCCAGAAAACCATCGAGCGCACGGTCAACGATGTCCGAATGCCAGTTGGCTTTGACGAATGCATAGCGGGTGTGTGTCATCAAGATCTCCTATCGGTTTGGTTGCCAACTGGCTGTCGCGAGAACCGGTTCCCACTTTTCACTGCCAGCCCGGCATGACACGTCACCCAAGGCGATCACGAGCCGCCGCGCCGTTTGGCGGCGCGCCAGCACGTTCTCTTTCATCCGGACTGTAACCGTCGGCTCTGGCCTCTCACCAGATCTGCTGACACCCCGGTCGCCGGGGCCGCTCGCGGGCTTGCGGGTCGTGGCCCGCATACCGCCGGTGGGGAATTCCGCCCCGCCCTGAGAACGCGCGGACCTTGCCAAGGTGCGGGCGGTTCTGCAAGAGATTTCGCAGGAGGATAGACATGCACCCGAACCCTGCCTTCCGCGCTGAAGACACTGCGCGCCATATCGCCTTTGCCCGAGAACGGGCGTTCGGGGTTCTGGCCCTTTCCACGGAGCAGGCGCCGTTGCTCAGCCATGTGCCTTTCTTAATCAGCGAAGATGGGGCCGTTGCCGACCTGCATCTGGTGCGATCGAACCCGATTGTGCACGCACTGAAACAGCCGCGTGTTGCCCGGATCGCCGTGTCCGGGCCGGACGGGTACATCTCACCCGATTGGTACGAGGCCGAGGACCAGGTGCCAACATGGAACTATGTCGCCGTGCACCTGACAGGCCGGATCAGGGTACTGCCACATTCTGAATTGCGGGATTTGCTGGATCGCCAATCCGCTTTCTACGAAGAGCGCCTGCGGCCCAAGCCGCCCTGGACCGCCGGAAAGATGAGTTCGGACGCGTTGGAGCGCATGATGCGGATGATTGTCCCGTGCAGAATACAGGTGGACGACATTCAGGGCACCTGGAAGCTGAATCAGAACAAAGCCGACAAGATGCGGCATACTGCGGCCGACTACGTTGAAGCGGATGGTTTTGGCAGCGAGACCGGATTGCTGGCCACATTGATGCGGGGAACATGACCAGCCGGATCGGTCATTCGCTGAAGGTCGCCAGATAGGCCGCGATATCGTCGGCGCCCTTTTTCAGCCTGACGCTCATGTTCGGACGCGCGGTTTCGTCATTAAGATACTCCCTGATGAAGCCGATCGGATCTTGGGAGTAGGCAGAAATGTTCTCTTCGGTCCAAACCAGCCCTTCCTCGCCCGCCCGTATCATGTCGTCGGTAAACATACCGATCGGCAGACGCTCGCTGCCATAGCGATAATCATTTTAGGCTCCGGCAACGCGGCCGATGACACCAAAGAGATTCGGGCCGTTTATGCCGCCTTTGACCAAAACCTCGCCATCTTTGATGATTGCGTGGCAAGAAGAACAGCGGTTGTAGAGTTTTTCGCCTTTTTCCGGATCGCCGGCGGCCGTGGCCTGAGATGCAGCGGCCAGCGCCAGGGTCACGACGGTTGCAAAGAGCTTTGACATAGAGAACGTCCTGTTGCGGGTGAGGTTTCCCCCGCCCTTCCGGGATTCCCGTTAAAAGTGCAATCGAAAACAGTCACAACTATGTTATTGAAAAATATGTATTTTCAACTCAAAATTTACGTGACGGTGGAGGCCCCTAAAGTGGAAATTTGCGCGGCGAAATCTGGTAAGGAGTATGCAGACCGGGGACCTTGTGGCACGTCTGGTGTCAGCATCAGGACAGGTTCCCCGTTTCGATATGTGACCCCGAATCACGTTGCGCCCGATCCGCGGTGATCGGCAAATTTCCCTGCTTAACCCCACTGATATCTTGAAAAAATGCCCCTTCGTTGTGACATGAATGCCCAGATGCGGCGTAGTGCGCGCCTATGACCGCTGGACGAACCGTTTTCTCCCGGATAGATAGCCGCGATGAGACGCCGTATTTGATGCGGTGCTGATGCATGTTTGCCCGGTCCACCCGGGCGTCGGAATCGGAGAAAACCTCGTGTCCCACGCAGAAGACCACGAAGGCACCCGCAGAGATTTCCTCTACTACGTCGCTGGCGGCGCAGGTGTCGTTGCAACGGGGGCGGCCGTCTGGCCCCTGGTCAACCAAATGAACCCATCGGCAGACGTTCAGGCGCTGTCCTCGATCCGCGTGGATGTCAGCGGGGTTGAGCCGGGTACGCAGCTGACAGTCAAGTGGCTGGGCAAGCCCGTGTTCATCCGTCACCGCACCGGTGCCGAGATCCAGGAAGCGCAGGAGCAGGACGCCGAAGGCGTTGACGCTCTGCCGGATCCGCTGGCCCGCAACTTCAACCTGAACGCTGATGCGCCGGCAACCGACGCCAACCGCGTCATGCCTTCGCCCGAAGGCGAAGCACCGGGCGCATGGATCGTTCAGATGGGCGTCTGCACCCATCTGGGTTGCGTACCTTTGGGTGATGCCGGCGATTTTGGCGGCTGGTTCTGCCCCTGCCACGGTTCGCACTATGACCTTGCCGGTCGTATCCGCAAAGGCCCCGCGCCTGAAAACCTGCCCGTTCCGCCTGCGGAGTGGACGGATAACTCCACCATCAGACTCGGCTAAGGGAGACCCAGATGTCCGGAATTCCCCACGATCATTACGAGCCGAAGACAAACGGCGAAAAGTGGCTGAACAGCCGCCTTCCCATCGTCGGCCTGCTGTATGACACCCTCATGATCCCGACCCCCAAGAACCTGAACTGGTGGTGGATCTGGGGCATCGTTCTGGCGTTCTGCCTGGCGCTGCAAATCGTCACCGGCATCATCCTGGTGATGCACTATACTCCGCATGTCGATCTGGCCTTTGCCAGCGTCGAACACATCATGCGCAACGTGAATGGCGGCTACTTTATCCGCTATCTGCACATGAACGGCGCGTCGCTTTTCTTTGTCGCGGTCTATATTCACATGTTCCGCGGCCTGTTTTATGGCTCGTACAAAGCCCCGCGTGAGATCACGTGGATCATCGGTATGCTGATCTACCTGATGATGATGGGCACTGCCTTCATGGGCTACGTTCTGCCCTGGGGTCAGATGTCCTTCTGGGGTGCGACCGTGATCACCGGCCTGTTTGGCGCGATCCCGTTCATTGGCGATGCGATCCAGACCTGGCTGCTGGGCGGACCCGCCGTAGACAACGCCACGCTGAACCGCTTCTTCTCGCTGCACTACCTGCTGCCATTCATAATCGCGGCGCTGGTCATCGTGCACATCTGGGCCTTCCACACCACCGGAAACAACAACCCCACGGGTGTTGAGGTGCGTCGTGGCTCGAAGGCCGAGGCAGAGAAAGACACGCTGCCGTTCTGGCCCTACTTCGTGATCAAGGACCTGTTTGCGCTGGCCGTGATCCTGGTAATCTTCTGGGCGATTGTCGGTTTCATGCCGAACTACCTGGGCCACCCGGACAACTACATCGAAGCCAACCCGTTGGTTACGCCTGCGCACATCGTTCCCGAATGGTACTTCCTGCCGTTCTACGCGATCCTGCGGGCGTTCACCGGTGAGGTCTGGGTTGTTCAGTTCGCCAGCTTCATCACAGGCGGTATCGTCGACGCCAAGTTCTTTGGTGTGATTGCGATGTTCGGTGCGATCCTGGCAATGGCTCTGGCACCCTGGCTGGACACGTCGACCGTGCGTTCGGGCAAGTACCGCCCGATGTTCAAATGGTGGTTCTACCTGCTGATCATCGACTTCTTCGCCCTGATGTGGCTTGGTGCGATGCCCGCGGAAGAGCCTTACGCAACCTTCTCGCTGATCGCGTCCGCCTACTGGTTCGCCTATTTCTTCGTGATCCTGCCGATCCTGGGTGTTATCGAAAAACCCGAGGCGCAGCCGGAAACCATCGAAGAAGACTTCAACGCGCATTATGGCAAGGCAGACGCCGACGCCACGCCGGCCGAGTAAGAAGAGGGACCGGAAACATGTTCAAGAAACTTGCAATCGGTGCCGCGTTTGCCATCGCCCTTACCCCTGCTGCGTCCTTCGCGGCAGGCGGCGGCGAGCAGCACATCGAAGACTTCGACTTCTCGTTCGAAGGCCCCTTTGGCACCTGGGATCAAAACCAGCTGCAGCGTGGTCTTCAGGTCTACACTGAAGTCTGTGCGGCCTGCCACGGCCTGAGATACGTACCCCTGCGCGACCTTGAGGCGCTGGGATATTCGGAAGAAGAAGTCATCGCCTATGCGGCTGGCAACTTTGAAGTGTTCGATCCCGAGCTGGATGATTTCCGTCCGGCAATCCCGACGGACCACTTCCCGGCCAATGACGGCGTTGGCGCACCGGACCTGAGCCTGATGGCCAAGGCCCGTGCCGGCTTCCACGGCCCTTACGGGTTGGGCATCAACCAGCTGTTCAAAGGCATGGGTGGTGCGGAATACATCGCCTCGCTGCTGGATGGCTATACCGGTAAGGAAAAGGAAGAGGCAGGTGCGGTTCTGTACGAAAACACCGCCTTCCCGGGTGGCTGGATTTCGATGGCACCGCCGCTGGCCGAAGATCAGGTGGAATTCGCCGATGGCCACCCTGCCACCGTCGAAGCCATGTCCGAGGACATCGCCGCCTTCCTGATGTGGACCGCCGAACCGAAGATGATGGATCGCAAGAATGCCGGTTTCGTTGGCGTTCTGTTCCTGTCGGTGCTGTCGGTTCTGCTGTATCTGGTCAACAAGCGCCTTTGGGCACCCCACAAAGGCAAGAAGCTGCACTAAGCACTGACCCGCAAAGAACGAAGAAACCCCCGCGCCATTGGCAGCGGGGGTTTTTTGTTGTGATCGGAGTGAAGGGGCCAGCCCCTTCTTGGCCTGCGGCCAATTCAACCTCGGGATATTTCTGGCCAGATGAAAAGCGGATCAGGCTGTCAGTTGAGTGTCCGTGTTGCCCCTAATGGTGGCGGTCACGATCTTGCCTTCGGTTTGCGGTGTGGAAAACGTCACTTCGGTGAACTGCTCGGTCCGGCCCATGTTCGGGTTCTCCATCAGGATGTGATGGGTTCTGCCGATCTGGGCGGTCAGGTGTTTGGAGACCTGAACCGCTCCTGCCGCGCGTAAACGGGCGGCGCGGTCTTTGATGACATTGCCGTTGATCTGCTGCGGTATATGGGCCGCCGGAGTGCCATCGCGTTTGGAATACGGGAAGACGTGCAGCCAGGTCAGGTCGCAATCTTTGACCAGCTTCAGCGAGTTCTCGAAATGCGCTTCGGATTCGGTTGGGAAACCCGCGATGATATCGGCGCCAAAGGTCATATCGGGGCGCAACTTGCGAGCCTCTTCCGTGAAGCGAATTGCATCATCGCGCAGGTGGCGGCGCTTCATGCGCTTCAGGATCAGATCGTCGCCATGCTGCAACGACAGGTGCAGATGCGGCATCAGGCGCGGCTCGGTCGCGATCGCTTGCATCAGGTTTTCATCCACTTCGATGGAATCAATCGAACTGATCCGCAGGCGCGGCAGGTCCGGTACCAGCTTCAGAATGCGCATCACCAGATCGCCCAGCTTAGGCTGCGCCGGCAGGTCTGCCCCCCACGAGGTCAGGTCAACACCCGTCAAGACAACTTCGTTATACCCCCGCTCCACCAGCCGCTTGATCTGATCGACCACGACGCCCGCTGGCACGCTACGCGAATTGCCACGGCCATAAGGGATGATGCAGAAAGTGCACCGATGGTCACAGCCATTCTGGACCTGCACATAAGCGCGCGAGCGCGTGCCGAACCCGTCGATCAGATGCCCCGCGGTTTCGGTCACGGACATGATATCGTCGACCTGCACGGATTCGGTCTTGCCGATGAAGTCGGCAGCCATGCTTCTCCAGGTCGCGGGCTGCATTTTTTCAGTATTCCCGATCACCGCGTCGACCTCGTCCATACTGGCAAATGTCTCGGGCTCGGTCTGGGCCGCACAACCGGTGACAATCAGACGCGCATTGGGGTTTTCCCGCCGAAGCTTGCGGATTTCCTGCCGGGCCTTGCGCACCGCCTCGGCCGTGACCGCACATGTGTTCACGACAACAGCATCTGTCAGCCCCGCCTCCTGCGACAGTTCTTTCATCGCCTCGGTTTCATAGGCGTTCAGGCGGCAGCCTAGTGTGGTGAATTTGGGCGGGTTCATCCCAGCGACCCTAGGAATTCGGGCGTCAACGTACCCGAGAAGACATGGCAGGTCGGCCCGGTCATCCAGACGCCATCCTCGCGCCAGTCGATCCAGATTGTTCCGCCGTCCAGTTCGATCTGAACCTTGCGCCCGGTCAGGCCCCGGCGCGCAGCCGAAACCGCCGTCGCACATGAGGACGAGCCCGAAGCCAAAGTGATACCCACGCCACGTTCCCACACGCGCATACGCAGGTGATCCGGTCCGATGACCTGCACCACCTGTACATTGGTGCGTTCGGGGTAAAGGGGGTGATGCTCGTATCGCGCGCCGAATTCCGTCAGGGGAATCGCCTCGGCGTCCTCGACAAAGAAGGTGCAATGCGGGTTGCCCATACCGGTCGCGCTCGGGCTGCCCTCGATCGGCAGTTCCAGCGTATCGACCTCTTCTGCGAGCGGGATCTCATGCCAGTCCAATTGCGGAGGCCCCATGTTCACTGCAGTCAGCCCGTCGCCCACATCCCGCGCAACAAGCGTACCGCGTTCTGTTGTCAGGGTCAGGTTGGATTTTCCGGTCTCCTCCATCAGAAACCGGGCAATGCAGCGGGTGGCATTCCCGCAAGCCGCAGACGTCGACCCATCTGCATTGTAAAACACCAGATGCGCGTCTTCTTCACCTTGCTGAATGACGGCAAGCTGGTCGAAACCCACGCCCATCTGACGATGCCCGATTCCCCGCGCCAGGGCGGGCGTCATCTCCACCGACGCCGCACGTGCGTCGAGAATGACGAAGTCATTTCCCAGCCCGTGCATCTTCATAAAGGGCAATCCGGTATCGAGTCTCAGCTGCATGGCGCGCATATAACCCCGCGCAGGACATGAATCCAGTCTGACAGGAAGATTCGTAAAAAAAGGGGTTGACCCCCCTGCGCCACCTGCCTAATTAGGCCGCCTATCGGGTCGCCTGAAACACTGATTTTTCAAGCGGAACGAGGTGCAAAAAAGGTCTTGAACCCAACCGGGAACTTGCCTTAAAGAGCGCCACGGATCGACGAGATCCAAAAAAGAGTGGGCCGTTAGCTCAGTTGGTAGAGCAACTGACTTTTAATCAGTGGGTCGCAGGTTCGAATCCTGCACGGCTCACCACTTTTTCTAATACAAATCAATGACTTCCGGTTAGTAAGCCGCATCGAATGTCTCTGACTCGAGAACCGCATGACGTGCTGGGGGGACACTTGGGGGACTCGCGGCGAGATTTCGCATTCATTATCGCCTCAAAGCGGTTTTTGATCAGTTCAAAGAATAGAAATCTGATTAAAACTCGTCTGTTCTTGAGGGAGCCAAGGATAAATCGCCCAGAGTCACCAAGGACAACAAGTCAACCGTAGGGGTGAAGAGTTTGTGCGGATTGCCTATATCGTCGGAATGAAACGCTTACTTTTGCTTTTGATCCTTCTTGCGCCATCTGCTAATGCCGCCAGCCTGCATGTGCGTGACGCTGACACGATTGTTGTCGATGGAACGCCGGTTCGACTGAATGGCGTCGATGCCCCCGAACTCGGGACAAGGTCAGGTCAGGACGCAAAGCGCTGGATGGTGAACTATCTGCGCAGCAAGACCATTTCGTGCGATTTGAACGGTGAACGTACGCACGACCGCTGGGTTGGGGTGTGCTATGCCGACGGCCAGGACATAGGGGCCGCTGTTATCGCCGCTGGGCACGCGTTGGACTGCCGTAGGTACTCAGGTGGCCGATACCGGCACTTGGAGACGGCAGCGGCTAAGTCACGGCTTAGACGGGCGGGTTATTGCAGGTAATATCTGCTCTGCGGACAAACCAGTCGGTTGACACGAAGCCGCGCCGAGGTTGTACTTTCTGATCACCGGACCAAAATCGAATAGCACCGTGGGGCTTGATCCACAGCAAATGGGAACTTTGGACTTGCTAGGGCTCAGATTTTGTAGCGAACGCGCGAAGACAGCCGCGGTTGTTGGACTGACGTTTCTCGTTGTCCCACTTATTCTGTTTGCGCTGTTGGTTAGTCTGGGGGGTGGCTTCGTTGTCGCGCTTTTGATGGCCGATGCCCAGTGGCTGATCTGGCTGCCGCCTTCAATAGGTGTTTTGTTTCTTGCTCGCGCAGTTGTCGATGAAGTACGCGCACGCCGCAAGAACAACCAATAAACGGGTTTATGACGAAAGCGAAAATCGGTTCCCCTTCGGCCGTGATTTATGACAGGCTGGTGTGGTCTCTCAAAGCGGACGAATGGAAAGCTCAAAGGGTGGAGCATTCAGGTCAACGGATCTGACTTCTCACTTTCGCCGCTGCGAACGATTTGCATATCGTCCGCATTGTAGGGCTGAAGTAGGTCTAAGGCCTCTTCAGGGTTTCCCGACATCCATTGCTCGTAGTCGTCCGGCTTCAGGATCACCGGCATTCTTTGTGGGTGTATTGGTTTTACAATTTCATTCGCTGTCGTGGTGATAACGGTGTAGGTTGCTACTTCTTCCGGTCCCTCCTTGCCCTGATAGCGCGACGTCTGCCACATTCCGGCAAACGCAAAAGGCGGGCGGTCTTCTTCACCCTTGAGGGCAAACCAGTAATAGGTTGCAGGGCTACGTCCCTTGGCTTCACAGAACGAACTGGCAGGAACCAAACAGCGCCTTTCCTCGAAACTGCCACGCCAAAGCCCGCTTGAGCGCACCTTGTCATCTCGCGCGTTGTTCCAAGCTCCAGGTTGGATAATTGCCCCTGTCTTCTTCGATTTCTTCGTGGTTCGAAATCCCCAACTAAGCTGCACGAGTTCCCGCTTTCCATCCTCAGCCAGCCTGACAACCGGGGCCATGTGCTTTGGATAAATTGCGGGCAGCGGTTCAGCATTCCCGAGACGGTTCTGTTCAACTGCTACATCAAACAGCTGGCGCATTGCTTCTGCGGGAGTGGTGTTTGAGTACAGGTTGCACATAAGACAACGGTAGGCTTCTTAAACCGTTTGGACAAGCTCCAGAAGTTCGCTATCTGTTCCGCATGTCTGACTGGCCTTATCGAATCCCCTTTGACCTTTACAAGGAACTTGAATCCCGGCGAGTTGATGATTGGCAGGCGGCGATCCGCGCTTGGGCCAAATCCCATGGCCTAAGGATCAAGCTGCACTGGTGGCCTTACCTTGAACAACAGATAGCCGATTTACATTCACGGCGGTACACAGCTGGGTCACAGGACCACTGGGCAGCAATACGTGACTGGCTGGTTCGGAATGACGTCCCTGTTCCAAACAATCTGCCGGGGTGGCCAGAACAAGAATAAGGGCTGGCTGAGGGGGTCGAGGCCAGCCCCTATCTTCGTCACGAGGGGGTAAATGGTTATTCTGATCCCAATCTATCAAACTCAAGCAAAGCCCGAAATTGGGGGTTTCCCGTAACATTGCAAACTTCACCGAAAAAGTTTGTTTCCAATGGGCGAACAGTGAGTTTCAAAACGAGATGTGGACACAATTTTGCCGCAATGCGATCCTCTGTCCGTGGGTGGCGCGTGTCGATTTTAGAGCGTTCCAGTTTTTCCATCTGGATTTGAGGGGGTTGTTGAGTTCGGCGCGCCGCCCCACGAGTACTTCATCGAACCGCCAGAGTATTGAACTGCACTTTCCGAGTGCCGGAGCGCCAACGCACTTTTCATCTCATGGACGCAATTTGAACACTCTCCGCAAATATCAGTGCGGAGCGGCGCGCCTTGATGGGGATTATGATTTCAATGAGGGGGTACGAGTTCGGCGCGTCGTACCACCATCGCCGGACATACTCGTTGTCCTTTGATTTGTTAAAATACTATCTTTTGATCCAGTTTGCGATTTTGAGAATGGGTGATTAGTGGAAGAGAATGAAGGCGTCTGGTTTAGCCAGGTCATGTATGACCCAACGTTGATGAAGCCCATTACCTCCGAGCAGGCTTTAAATGACTTGCCGACCGCAGGTGCAGTTACAGAAAGAAACAAAGCCGGGATAGTCCAATCCCGTGACGCCTTTCCGGATATGATATTTGGGTTGTACCCGTATAAAAAGCTCAAGGCACTTCCCGACATATTCAACGGGCCTGCTGGTCCCGTCATATCTCGCGCGGTAGCGGATGTACTTCGCGAAGCAGAGTTGGGAAAAACGAAAATCTATCCTTTGAACGTTTGCCAACACGACCGTGTGACACCAGTTGAAGGTGAGTATTTTACACTCGCCCTTGGCGAACAGAAAACGGCGTTTGTTCCGGATCGGTCGAAAATGGTCAAACCTTTGGGTAATAAACCAGATACTTGGATCAAACGGGGTATGAAGCCCAAAGACTTCGACTTTGTTGTTGCAGACATAGCCTTGGAGGGGCCCGATTTGTGGGTTGATCCATGCCTAGCGTGGAGCCTGTTTTTCAGCGCCCGTTTGGTAAAGGCGTTGAAGGCAACGAAGCTCACACGCCGCTTCGGGCTGAGTAAATGTAAGGTTGTTTCCATTCACTAAAAGGGTACGAGTTTGGGGATGACGCATTATCGATACCTGCCAAGTTATGGGGAAATCTGGCCGGTTGTAAGTGTCCTTCTGGAGGCGGTTTGAAATCTATTTCAGTGCAGAGTAGCGGCCCGGATTTTTGGCTCATCGCCGGAATACTTCTGGGCGTCATCCTACTTTATTTGGCCTTGCGATTGATGCTCCACGTATTCGGGGCAAACAAAGAGAAAGTCTCGTGCCGCTGGAAGAGAGACTCCGCGCAGGACAAGGAAACTCTGCGCGCGTGGAATTGTCGGGCCTGCGGTGTTACAGCATATTCTGGAAACGGACGGAAACCCACAGGCTGTCGCAAGTCCGCCAAACCACAGAGTTTATAGTCAGGATGGCACGGACATGAATGTAGATGACCCGAAGCTGGTGATGTCAGACAGGTGCAAGGCTGTGCTTTTAGACGGGTATCGGTTTGAAATCGAAATCTACCGCTTGGACAACCAGGACAAATGGACGTTGGAAGTGGTGGACCATGAAGACGCCAGCTATGTCTGGGACGACAAGTTCAACTCGGACCAAGAAGCCCTGGATACAGCAATTGATATCCTGAACAACGAAGGCGCGTTGGGCTTCATGGGGAAAGAACAGAGACCTTAGGGCAGGCTTGGGGTCGTCGGCGTTCAACCTTCTTGGCTGTCCGAACCGAACGCTTAGCGGCGAAGTCGGAGGTTTTCTGTCCGCGCTCAACTTTCTTGGCCGTTCGAACTGAGCGCTCTGCTACATTCAGCAACTCGGCAGCTTGTGCCTGCGTAGGAGCAATAGGCAAACTTGCCGCTTGCTCTGAAATTCGGTCGCCGCCGTGAGACAATTTAGCCAGCTTCGCCGCAACCATAGAGCGCTGGCTTTCTGTCAGGTGGCGGCGGTGCTGTATGGTATGGCAAATTCACTCATCCGCCAAATTATTCAGACTTTCTTCGCTCAGCCTGCCGGAGCTAGCCTTCTCCAAAACAAGCTCCTCGTCTGCCGCAGTCAACGCGATTTCCAACTCTTCAGGGGTCATGTCTTCAAGACGTTTGTCGCCTGCTGCCATGGCATAAACGCGGCGGGCAAATGCATGCTCACACTCAGCTTTATCCCGCGTGATTTTGCCAAGCGTGGTTCCGGCAATAATGGCATGGTGAAACACGGCAGGCCCGCATTGTTGCCCTTCCTTTGCGGGCACAACGCTTACGAATAGGGGCTTTCTTTTCGCCTCAGTGAAAACTGCGGTTTCCAGCTTGTCTAGTCGGCGTCTGATGCTCATGCGTCCACACCAATCCGTTTGCTGTCGGCGGCTATGTCAGCCAACAACTCATCTAGATCCACAACGCCAATCCTCGGCTCTGTGGCGTCGTTGTCATGAATTATCCACTCATCAAACGGCTCTGAGATGTTGGCAGTAAGACGGGCCACGACTTCGCGCACCTTATCTTCATCCGTCATGTCTTTCGGCAAGTGGATAATCGCCGTCATTTTCTTGGTGCCCTTCCGGGCTTCCAGCTTGGATATCCTGCTCTTCACGCTCATGTGTCTGTCTCCCTCAAAGTTGATCCGCGTCTGATTCAAGAAAAACACTTCGCTGCCCGGTAGGGTTTACGCGTCTGGTGAACGCGCTCTGATCCTCCCCCGACTTGCGTTCGTGCAAGTTGCCACCGACGTACGCACTTAGAATGACTGGTTCGCCATCGTCTTTGCCTTTGAAGGGGGCAGAGATGTAGATGACCGTTCCGTGGCTGTGTGTTTGCTCCAATTTTTGGACTCGGTTCCTAATGGTCATTTTTGCTGCTCTTTTTGAGTTGGGTTGCAGTCAGCGCCGTTGGCCGCGCCGAGAAATGCTGAGAAAAGAGCAGCGCTGCCGGTTTCGTGCTTTGAAAACTCGACACATTGCCGAGCCACTTCGTCATCAACACGGCCATCCATAATGAGGGCGGCGATTTCCAAAGGTGACGCATTGGCAGTCAATTGGTTCAACGGTGTTTCACGTATGCGTTCCGCTGTGGCCTGCAATCGCTTCACCAGTAGGTTCGACGCGTCCGAGTTTGAGAAGGCGCTTTCCAACTTTCTACTTTCCAAAGCCGCTAACCTGTTTCTGATGTTCATTTCTGTGTCTCCAATGCCGTGATGCGTTTTTCCAATTCGGTCGTTTCCAGCACCCGCCTGTACTGCTCTATCAGCCCCATGACGGTTGCTCCCTCCAACGGGGTTATCTCGCCCTTAGAAACAGCCTGTAGAACCGCCTGCGCGGCCTCTGAGGCTTCCTCTGCGGATTGGATGGGTGGCAGGTCGAAGTTGACCGGAGCATCCTTTCTGGTGGGCGCTATCCGCTCAAGGCATAGGCGCAGGGCCGTGCTGTCGCCCTCAAGTGCCATCTCGACCGCCTTCTGGGTGATTTGCTCAGATTGGCCCTCAAGCAGTTCCTCAACTGCCCGTGTGACCCGGTGCCGGGTTCCTCGGGGCTTGCCGGGGTTGCCCTGGGCGAATTTGCCGCTCTCGTCCGTGTACGAATTGGCCACGTTTTTTCGTTCGGATTCATCCGTCATGCTCTTTCCTCATTTTCTTGATTGATGTTCACGACGCGCTGCAATTCTGGTGTCGCAGTCGCGTTGCTTCGGGTTGCTTTCCCACAAAGCCCCAGCCCCAACAGGACACGCTCAAAAGCGTCCACTTCGTTCAGGGGTATATGGCTAGATGTATATATGGGGGAGTTTTTACCCACGGCAGACGCCCCATTTGGGCCAAAAGCGGGGTAATTTTTACGCCTTTGATTTTCCAAATGGGTAGAATTTACCCCACCCATGGGTAATTTTTCCCCCAAGGAATGGGTAGTTTTTACCCGGGGCTTTTTCTTTTTCGAGGCCGGTTTCCAGCGCATGAATTCCTTCGTGGCTGAACCCTCAGAAGTCTTTTCTTCGGTCAGACGGTAGGTGGCGGATTGGCCGATACCGGAAGGCCCAAGGCAATGCCCACGGGTGACTACAATGAAGCCACGCTCAATCAGGGTTTCGAAGTAACCGGCGACTGTTTTCCGGCTGACGTTCAAAACCACAGAAGCGTCCCGGTGGCTGAGGTATATCCCGCCGTTGTTGCCGCCGTTAAAGCGGCGTTTCAGCTCGACATAGAGCGCACGTGGGCCGGGCTTGAGGGTGGCCCAGGCTTGTGACGCCTGGAACCACTCCAACAATTGAACGTGGCGAGGACCGCCACGCTTGTTTGCTTTGTACGCGCCGCCCATCTACGCAGCCTCCGCCTTGCTGAGGGCATCTATGAACTCCGGCAGCAACTCAGCCTTAAAGGCGACACCTTGTTTGCCGGGCAGCATCTCTCCGTCTTTGGAGACGAAGAACACACGGATGTTGATGAGGTCATGTCCCTGGAAGTCATCCCGGCTGACACGAAACTCCTCGCGGCTGTTCTTGGGGATTTGGGTGATGAGGGCCATTAGCGGCCCTCCCCATAATACAGCGCTGCGACGATGCGTGCAGCGGCCTCCGAAAGGCCGTGCTTGCGACGAAGGGTGTGGATCTGGAGGTCGCGGGTTCTCATAGCGCACCTCTTATGTCGTTCAGTTCAACGCGAAGGTACTCGGCCAATGCTTTACCGGCCCAGATTGCCTCATTCTCGTTTTCGTACCTCCGGTTGAACTCGACCCAGTCATCGCCATGCTGGTTTGTGACCGAAACACAGGGTGTCCCTTCGCTTAGTGACAGCGATACATTGTAAGGATTGACTGGAGGTCTCATGCCGCCACCTCGCCGGTCGCAATCAATTCCACTTTGCTGACGAGGAAATAGATGCCGAATTTCTGGCGTCCGGTGTCTGCATCGCCTCGGTACATCTTGCATTCGATGTTTACGCCGTCATCTCGGCGCAGGGGCAGCACTTGGTCCGAAAGGCGGCAGTAACTGGCCGCGTAGAGTGGCGACCGCATTAGACCTTCAAGGACTTGGCGCTTGTGCTTGGATGCGTAGATTTCGCGCGATTCCTGACCCGGATCAGTGATCCTGTATAGCGCCGGGGCCGTCAAGTTGGGAAGGTCTGCCCAGCGATACACACGAAGCGCGTTTGCTGGAGGGAGTTCAAAGTCTGGTTTCTGCTCAGTACTCATTTTCTGCTCCTTGGTTCTTGCACCAAAGGGCCGAAACGGTTACAATTACAACTATTCCACAAGCCGCAATCAAACACCGCCCGCGCCCTGTTCCTGGGGTGCGGGTTTCTAGGCTGCTACCTCGGAAAGAGTTGAAATCCAGCTTTGAATTTCCGTTTCTTTCCATCCAACCGATTTTGGGCCAAGCCGAACTGGTGTAGGAAAAGAGGCATCAAAGTATGCGCTCTTCGGGTTCATTTTTTCGTAGATTGTGCTGCGGGATATCCCGGTTACCAATTCGACCTCGGGGCGGCGTAGAATGCGTTCAGTCATTGCCGGTCCTCTTTCCTCTGCCTTGGCACGATTGCCTTGGCTTCTGTCGGAAAGATGAGGAATGCGAGCTGCTTAGTGAAAATACGAACTAAAAAAAATTGCATACGGAGTTGGTATTAGTCTGGGCTGGAGAGTCTCTCCGCGAGTTCGCTCGCATACTTTTTGATTTCAACACCAGACGAAAACCACGACAGTTTCAAAGGAATGGCAGGGATATCTGGGCGCTCGCGTATCGAGACAAGAGCGCGTTTATTATTTCCAGTTCCTTCATAGTCAATTTGCACACCTGACAAATCAATCTCTTCGCGAACTGAAGTGAGGTGGGCATCCGAAATATGCTTTTTCATTTTCAACAACCGGTAACGGTTCTCGATAGCGAGATGCTTCTCCCAGGCTTCCTTTGCAGGGCCTCTCCAGCTCGCCACGATTCCGAAAGCGCCAATTGCAAAGTCGACAGTTTTGCAAAACTCCCCTGATGGTGCGCCGCTGTCGGCGCTTTGCCCATACGAGATTTCCTTTCTCAGACGCCTGAAGAGTCGTCTTACACCTTCGGAAACGATGTAGGCCGCATGATTTCTGCTTGTGGACGATGGGAGCTCGTCTCTCCATCCGACAACTTGGTCGGCGTCTTGCTGCATAGTTTGAATGAGAAACTCAATCTGCTGTGGCGTAACCGTTCCAGCTTGGATCAAAAAACTCAGTTCATTGTTGGATAGGCGATTCAGGGACCTTACTAGGTTTTCAGCGTGCCTAACGGCCTCGTTCAGCTTACCAGCAGCATTCTTCAAAGCTCTTTGATGTTCCGGGGTAGACCATTCTGGAACCGGCAACCCAGAGAATGCCCTTATGACTGTTTTGAGGTCGCAGCCAATAAGTTTTGCTACGTCGCGGAACGGTTGAACCCCATCACCTTCGGAGGGTGGGTATATTTCATCGCCCTTTGTCATCTGCCGAACCTTACTATTTCGGCGGTAGTGCCGGTTACCATTTCTGCCCACTTATCTAATACCCTGGCGCGCTCAGGCAGCAGTTCTGCCTGATTGTAGACACGCGCCACTGCGCTGGGGGCCGAGCCGCTCGCTACGTGGTTCAGTATTCGGTCAACAACGCTTTCGGCTTCTCCGGACTCAGCCATAGCCGTCGCGAAAGCGGTCCTGATATCGTGTATCGTCCAAGGTTCAAACTTATTTCCCAGCAGCTTATCTAGCCTTTTCTTCATTTTGCCGTGACCTGAAACTGGGGTTTTGCCGGTTGTAGAAAACACCCATTCAGCATCGGTTTTGGCCCTTTTCTTAAGTGCACGGAGTTCTTGAAAGGCTGGGTCGGACAGGTGAGTTTTGTGCGATTTTGCGTTCTTCTCACGCCCTGAGGCCATTTCAATTCGCCGTTCCTCAAAATTAACTTCAGGCCAAACAAGTTCGCTGATGTTACTTCGACGTTGAACCGTCAGAATGAGTAACCTGAGAATTGGACCCCAAAGGTCGCCCATTTCGAATGACCTTGACCAGATTTCTCTGATCTCAGCCAAGCTCAAAACTCTGTCTCTAGCGACCTCTTTATATGACTTTGTGAGCTGTGCGCCTATCTTTTCCGGCAGGTAATCGCGCTTCCAGGCAAAGTTGGCGAATGCACTCAACTCTGACTTAACTCTGTTTGCCTGAACTTTTGCTCCAGACGCAGCTTTTTTGTCGATGATGCTTTGCAGCTCATGACGAGTGATACTGCCAATTGGTCTCGACAAGAGTGTACTGAAGCTCTTTTCCAAACTCCGTTTACGCTCTTTTACTGTTCTCAGGCCATCAACGTGCAACCTATAGTAAATATCGAGAACCTCTCGGACAGAAAGATTGGTGGGCAATTGTTCGCTTTGTCTTTCTGAGGCCTCCTTAGCTAACGCAACTCGATCAACGCCCTGTATCGCCTCCAGTTCAAGTTCGGCAGCCATCTCCCGTGCCGCGCCTATTCCGATTGTCGGATATGGTCCCAGTTTATGCTTTCTCTTGGGTCCTCCCTTAATGCGTTTCTCAAAGTACCAAATCTTTGAGCCGCTGTAGGAAACGCGAAGCCGCAGACCTACACGCAGCTCATCGGCATATTCTTCCCTTCCACTAGCTGGAGGTCTAATCGCGTCCACATATCTGTCGGTCAGTCGCAGTCGAGGCATCTTCGTTCCCATTTCACCATTTTGGGGGACATATGGGGGACAATTATAGTCGGAACACAGAATAACGCAACGGAACCTATCGGAAGGATAAGGCCTTCGCTCTATCCTTGCTTCTGATTTTAAACAAGAATAGATAGCCTACTTCGGAAGGATAAAGATTGATTTGGAATCATCCAATAGAAGAGTCCTTCGACTTTTAATCAGTGGGTCGCAGGTTCGAATCCTGCACGGCTCACCACTTTTTCAATAATAACAAAAGCTTACGTTGGCGCCAGAAGTGGCGTCGAAGTTCGGTTATCCCGTGTCCGCCTCGTGTCCGCAGATCCGATACCCGAGATTACAGTTTCGCGTGGTGGCAGGTTTCGTACAATTTGGCTCGCCTGCTCGTGCAAACTAACAAGACCTATAGGTTAGTTGGGCCAAGAATTGCTGTTCGCTCCGGTCGCAAAACTCTTGCTGTGGGTGTGGAGTTATCTGATGGATTGGCGGGGAAGCTGATGGGGTGGATGGCTCCTGCTTCAACCGGCGTCGCAATGCGCCATAGTGCAGGTGTCAAAGTCTGCTTTTGAAAGGAGCCACCCCATGCAAGTTACCACAATTGGCGTTGATCTGGCCAAGAACGTCTTTCAAGTCCACGGGATCACCGCGTCCGAGGAGGTTGTGTTCAACAAAGCCCTGCGGCGGGCGCAGTTTCTGTCGTTCTTTGCGAAGTTGGAGCCTTGCCTGATTGGTATGGAGTCCTGCAGTAGCGCCCACCACTGGGCGCGCGAGCTCATGGCCTTGGGCCACGAGGTTCGGTTGATCCCGCCGATGTATGTGAAACCATACGTCAAACGCGGGAAGTCTGATGCAATTGATGCCGCAGCAATCTGTGAAGCGGTTACTCGTCCGACCATGCGCTTTGTTGCAATCAAGACGGTCGAGCAGCAATCCCTCCTCTCGCTGCATCGGGCGCGTGATCTTCTGGTGCGCCAGAGAACGCAACTCATCAACAATCTGCGCGGTTTGGTTGCCGAGTTTGGCATCTTCATTCCGAGAGGTCTCGCCCGGGTGATTGGGTTTGCCGAAGACATTACGCTTGGCGAAGTTCTCGATCTGCCTAAGATTGCCAATGAAGTGATCCATAATCTGTGCGAGCAACTCATGGCTCTGCACAAACGGGTCCGCTGGTACGAAGATCGTATAAAACAAGTCGCCAAAGAGGATGCGCGTGTTCGTCTTCTTCGCACGATCCCCGGTGTTGGCGCTGTAACGGCTTCTGCAATCATCGCTAGCATTGGAGACGGGCATCAGTTCCGCAATGGTCGGGAGTTCGCTGCCTGGCTGGGCCTGACGCCGGCGAATAAGTCCAGCGGTGGCAAGGAGAAGCTGGGACGAATCACCAAGATGGGCGACCAGTATTTACGATCGTTGCTCGTCGTCGGCATGACGTCATTGGTCCGACAAACACGATCCCACCCCGAACGCGCCAGCAAGTGGCTGACATCATTGCTCGAACGCAAAGCCGCCCGCGTCGCAACTGTCGCGATGGCCAACAAGACCGCCCGGATCGTCTGGGCAGTGCTCACCCGCAACGAACCCTACAGCCCACGTGCTGCCGTCTGAGACGAAAGGAACAATGAGTTAGCAAGACCCGCGAGATGATGGTGCATAAGTCTGCCGCCAAAGCCAAGAAACTCCGCCGAATGGCGCGGGTATAATAGCCCGTAAAGCTGATAGGAACTTGGTTTGCGGAACCCATCAGGGCCAGCGGTCAAAACCGCGCAGACAGGCCGGACACATGACTGCTTCTGACAAATGCGCAAATCAGATCAAAAATGTCTTGCTAGGAAGGAGCCATCCACACAAGTCTTTCGCTGCGACTTGCGCCTATGTCGGATATGCGCAGAAAGCGGGCTTTGCAAAGTTTTGCGTGCAACCCAGACCAACCCTTTGCCTTGTAACGCACCCAGCATATCGACAGCAAAAATTGAACCAGTGCTTACAATTGTTTGGATCACGATCAAACTGGTTGGCTCTTGAAGTTTGGAGCTTAGTCATGGCTACCCAATGGCAGTCTGTCGAACGAGTTACCAACAATGACATAACGCGGGTCGTCGCATTGCTTTCAATCATTGGTTATCTCATCCTATTCAACGACCACATTGCGGAAATAGCTTCATTTTGGATGATTTCTGGAGTTGAACCGGGTACAAAACATCTTTTTACTTGAGCGGCTTAGCCAAGATGAGGCTAGTTTTCTTTGGTAGCCTACTATTGCTGCTTGCAACCGCACTCCAGAAATTTGAACACCGAGGTTTGCAATTAGTTTCTGACCGGCATGCGAACCGCTTGCCCAGGGTAAACCCCTTCGAGAACCTCGCTGTCTTTGACCACGATGGTGCCATTAACCAAGACGTATGGAATACCCGTTGATGGCAAACCAGGTTCGTCCATCGTCGAATTCTCGGTGACTGTTTCCGGATCGAAAATGGTGATGTCGGCGTCGGCACCTACTTGAATTCGGCCCTTATACGCCATGAGAGAGACGCCGCTGTCTTCAAGGAAACGTGCCACGTCGTAGCTCATTTTGCCGAGGGCTGTCATTAACGACATAAGGTCGTCCTCTCGCACCAGTCGCAAAACAAGCGCATAACTTCCCGCCCCGCGCGGGTGGCCGCCAAGACCCTCGTAGGGTGTGTCCCAGTCAAACGCATTTTCGCCGGTCGCCAAGATTGTCAACGGGAACGCATCGCTGTTTGAAAGCAACCACGTTCGAATGGCCTCTTCACGATACACGACTGAACGGCCAATCTTAATTCGTGCCGGTCCTTGGCGCATTCTGTACCAGCGATCTAATGTGTGCTCTGACTTTCCGAGTTTTCTCGCGGCCTGCTTCTTGGTGAAAAATCCCTGTAATAGGCCCGTATCTTCAGTAGTTGTATCCGCACCAATGCGTGTTCTCATTTCTGCTCTTCCATTTTTCAGGCTGCTTCAACGTTGGTCGCTGATGTGCAGCAGTCTGCAAACGGAGATAATTGACTAACAAAAACGGGTCACGAGCGAGGTTCGTGTGCTAACAGCCTCCTGACGCGGAATTAATTTTAGCTTTTAGCTTATCTATCGCGGCTGTTGCTGGGTTGCGTAAAGTCTTCACATTTACCTCCAAAATATTGAAGACTTCCTCCAGTGCGACGGTGAATGCCCCGCTGGGAACAGGCCCATTCATGCCAAATGTGGGGATCTCCCCGCAGTGATTGAAATATATTTCCGCAAGTATTTCCGCGACTTCGTATGCTCTGACGTTTATCGGGGGCCCCTGTTTGTTGAATTTTTCAAGTTCAAGCTCCAACTCTGAGAGCATTCGGGAAAGTCTTAGCTCCAGGCAAATAACTGATTCTAATGAAAACTCTACCGGTCCACCCAAATCCACAATGTTACTAGGAGCAAGGCCAAGATGGGGACTGGGCCGCCTTACATCGTTGGCGGCTTCGATCTTATCGATAAGCCCACCATGGTTCAATTTGGCTTCTTCTATTGCTTTCCGAAAGCTCCCCGCTGACTTCCTTAAGCGTTGCATGGCCTCTCGTTCTTCTAGCAAAGGACCTTTTTCGGAGGGGCTTGGATACCAAAAAAAACGTACGACGTGCTCGGGGAAGTCCTCTAGTTTCGTAGGTGAATACTCATTTTCGACTTTGGTCCCGATCATCTTCTTGATTGCGACGTCGAGTTCGGCCATCTGTCTGATAGCTGAATTATATTCTTGCTCAGCTGGAGTTGGGTCATGAAGTTTTGTGCGCAAGGGTGAACTTTGTGTCTGCATTTTTTAGTTTCGCTCTGCCTTTTGCCTACTTTCTAACCAATTTTCACAAGAGACTGAATGTGAGATGCCCACATTTCCAATGCAGCGAGCATCTCGTAACGATAGTGGTAGTGATCATAACCCGCGCCAGACCCTCGGGACGGAGCATGGTCCAACAAGATATCCCGTATATGTGGTTGAACGCCAAGTTGTGCCATTCTTGTTTCCGCCGTGTGACGAAGTGCGTGGACAAAAAAGTCTTCGATACCAGATGCAGTTTTGATGTCGTTTTGATACTTGGAGCCTGGGTGGAATTTGGATCCGAGCTTTTTTCCCGGAAAAACGTGTGGGTTAAACTCGAGCTCGCTTGGGTCTGGTCGTAATGGCTCCAGTGTTTCAACTAGTAACTTTGGGAACGGAATCGCATTGAGGCGCTTGTTCGTCTTCTTTGCCTGCGTAGGCTCAGGTGGCTTCCAGAACCAAGTGTTGTCGATTTCACTCCACTTCATAGAGGCAATCGCAGTCCGACGTTTTCCGGTCAAAATTGCGGCTTTTAAGTAAGCGCCCCGAATTGGTCCAAGACTTTCCGCGGCCTTCCATAATTTCCTCAGCTCATCGTCATCAAAAAACCTGTTCCTTTTTGCTTCGCCGTTCCACGGCCGTCGCATGCCGATCATTATTGACTTTTCAATCTTCTCAATTCCGGGTTCTGCGCACCATGAGAAGAAAGTTTTAAGATACGCGTAGAACCGGTTAGCGAGATATGGACGCGGCCGCAACGCGGGGGAGGCATTGTTATCACCGTCCCTGATTAACTCGATTTGCTTTCTGATATCTACGGCTGAGATCTCGGCGAGTGGAGTGTCCAGCCAATGAGGCGCATCGGTCAATAATCGCCGCCGAACCTCGTTTGCCGTCGTGTTACGAAGCATTGAAGCATTGTCCGCGCATTCGCTCCAGATTTCCTATGCTCTGTCTGTCGGAAATCTGAATTTCGACAAAATCGGTCTTTTGTAATGATGACGGACAAAGATCTTTATTACTTCGAATTGGTGTGGCAACGTTTCGCCATCCTGAAGAACTGCATGCTAGTGTACAGACTTCCACCATGAATCTCATAAGGAGAAGACATGCTAACGAAAATTCTAACGTCTGCATTTTTCTTTATTTTGCCCGCACTCAGTTTTGCTCAAACAGCTGAGCGCAGCGTTACCATCGAAGCCGACGCGACAGTTAAGTCAGTTGATCCGGACACTCGGCTCATCGTGCTGCAAAACTCAGAGACAGGTGAAGAAGAGACCATTCTTGCAGGACCGGAAGTCAAAAACTTCGATCAAATTGAAGAGGGTGACACAGTCAAAGCGATGTACACACTGGGGATGGCTGCAAGCATTGCTTTCCCTGGCGAGGTTGACAGTTTGGTTGAATTGGAAGGCCAGGCTGCAGAGGGATCAACACCGGGCATGGCTGCCGGAACAATGGTCACCTTGATTCTGACTTTTGTGTCCTTCGACACCGCGAGCTCAATCGCCACTGTGACGGATAGCAGTGGTACAGAACAAATGATCGAGGTTGAATCAGACGTTGGTCGCGAGTTTGTCGAGCAGCTTAGCTCGGGAGACAAAGTAGCTCTGAGCTTCACGGAAGGTCTCGCCGTGGGAATTGTCGAAGAATAAGCGTCCGCAGCGAAACCTCACTAGGTGAACTCTTGTTTCCTCTTTCACCACCGATAAAAAGCTCGTTCCAACGCTTCCCGCATCCCAAGCCACGTTAGCGACCGCTATGGTCCTCCAGCGAGAACTAATAAAACAGCGCCGCATGGGCTTCCTGCCTTGGTCCCATCATGACTAATCCTCTCACTCTTTGGCAGGATTGAATCAACAATGTACAACTCTATTAAGACAGAGTTTTTCAACAAAATATGCCTATAGCGGCGTTTGTAAGTCCCCGCTTCTGAGCCCGGACAATGTCCACCGGGAACGAAGAATAGATTTTTGTTCGCTGCGGTGCATTTTTCTGTTGAGTTTGGTAGGTTAGCAAAGGAGCGCTGGTACCAACGAAGCGAAAGCAAGGAAGCAAATCTATGATTGCAAAATTGCAAAACGATCTGATCTTCGACTTTGGAGTACACAAAGGATTTGACACTGAGTTCTATTTGAAGAAGGGATTTCGAGTTGTCGGTTTGGAGGCCGTTCCGGAACTCCACGAATTCGCAACGCGTTCAACGCGGGCTTTCGGAGAGCGCGTGATATTATTAAACAAGGCTCTTTTCTACCGAGCTGACGAGACGGTATCTTTCTACAAAGTCCCAAATAAGGATGATTGGGGGAGTTTGGATCGCGCCACCGCTGAGAAAGGTGTCGAGGAAGCGGTCGAGATAAAAGTCCGCACAGTGGATCTCAGCACATTATTCGCGACCTACGGCACACCCTACTATCTGAAATGCGATATGGAGGGAGGGGACATCATAATGCGAGATCAACTGCTCGCCTGCTCAGAACGGCCAAGTTTTGTTTCGATTGAGATGAACGACGGCGCTGAGAGCGATATATTAATGAACTGCGGGTATGAATTTGGTCAGATCGTCAATCAATGGTTCAACCCATTCAAAGGACCGCCGGATCCGCCGCGCGAGGGAAAGTATGTTGATGCTCGTTTCACAGGTGAAATGAGCGGCCTGTTTGGGCGTGAGTTGAACTCGAAAAGGTGGCGTCCCCTCAGCGAGATCGCGGATATCTATCGTAGGTGGCGTGAGCTGCGCATGCTCGACGACGAACTCGCTCCTGGTTGGTTAGATTTGCATGTTTGTCGTGAATCTTCGCTGAAATGATCCGATGAGTTGTGCTCATGACATCACTAGAGTCCGAGGTTTGAGAATTAATGCGGATGACCGCTTTGTCCGGATAGCGTTTATGAAGCCCGTTGATTGGTTTGTCAGTCGCTGATTCACTCGAATTGAGAGTAGAGGCAATCCGCCACGAAGTTGAATGCTGTGTGATACCGATCTGTCTCGATTGACCCTGAGATTTTGTCATCATGCCACTGAGGCATGCTGCCGCCTCTCTCAGCATTCAGCCATGAGAACATCAGTTCATTAAGTATTTTCGCTCAGTAACGGCGCGCTGAATTTGAGAAAATCTACGCCTGACGGCGCTCACAGCGGGAATTCACATCTAAACACCTGAAGTTCATAGTTAGTGCAAAAGGGAGTTTCAAAAACTTTTCAGAGTTTCAAAATTTTCGTAAAAAAGTTTACAAAATTTTGTTTCAAATCCAGTTATTTATTGTGAAATTTTCCACCCGCTTTCCATTATTGAAATGCACATAAGTGCGCTTTCGTCTGCTGGAAGAGGAGCCAGACGGCGAAAGAAAGGGAAATGGGAGGAATTAATGACCAACAAATCTGTCACACGCCGCGGCGTGCTGAAGTCTGGTGCCGTTGCAGGTACCGGTCTGGCCCTGCCTACGATCTTCACAGCTTCGTCGGCTGCTGCTTTTACCAACGAACCGACGGGGTCATCCGTCACTTTGGGCTTCAATGTCCCACAAACCGGGCCTTATGCCGAGGAAGGCAATGACGAACTGCTGGCGCAACAGCTGGCGGTCGAGCATCTGAACGGTGAGGGTGATGGCGGCTGCCTGAACACCTTTACGTCCAAGGCGCTGAAAGGGAACGGCATCCTGGGCAAGAAGGTCGAGTTCGTCACCGGCGACACGCAGACCAAGTCAGACGCCGCACGCGCATCGGCAAAGTCGATGATCGAAAAAGACGGCGCGATCATGATCAACGGTGGTTCGTCCTCGGGCGTGGCCGTTGCCGTTCAGGGTCTGTGCCAGGAGGCAGGCGTGATTTTCATGGCGGGTCTGACCCACGCCAACGACACGACAGGCAAGGACAAGAAAGCCAACGGTTTCCGCCATTTCTTCAACGCATACATGTCGGGCGCAGCACTTGCACCCGTGCTGGCAGCGGAAATGGGCAAGGAACGCCGCGCCTACCACCTGACGGCCGACTACAACTGGGGCTGGACCCAGGAAGAGTCGATCGTCGCATCGACCGAAGCCTTGGGATGGGAAACGGTCAACACGGTCAAGACACCACTCGCGTCAACGGACTTCTCGTCCTACATCACGCCGGTTCTGAACTCGGGCGCAGACGTTCTGGTCCTGAACCACTACGGCGGCAACATGGTGAACTCGCTCACCAATGCGATCCAGTTCGGCTTGCTGGACAAGGTGGCCAACGGCAAGGACTTCAAGATCGTCGTGCCGCTGTACTCGGAACTGATGGCCGCCGGTGCGGGCGAGAACATCAAAGGCGTGCTGGGTTCGATGAACTGGAACTGGCAGCTGCAGGATGAGGGCACCAAGGCCTTCGTGAAGTCCTTTGGCGAAAAGTACGGCAAACCGCCGTCCAACTCGGCACAGACCTGCTATGCGCAGGTGCTGCTCTATGCGGATGCCTGCGAGCGTGCGGGTACCTTCAATCCGTGCGGTGTTGTTGAAGCTCTGGAAGACTTCGAGTTCGACGGTCTGGGCAACGGCCCAACCTGGTATCGCGGCGCCGACCATCAGTGCTTCAAGGACGTGCTGGTCGTTCGCGGCAACGAGAACCCGACCAACGCTTACGACACGCTGGAAATCGTCGAGATCACGCCGCGTGCTCAGGTCGAGTACGATCCGGAGCATCCGATGTTCGCCGGTGGCGCACTCGGAGAATGCAACCCGGGCGCGTAAGCCCCTGTGTTTGAGTCTGGCCGCCCCATCGGCGGCCAGACATTCGCGGCAGGGCTGATCCTGTCGCACCACACTCCACACTGACCAAGCCTGAGGTGGGCCAATGGACGCCATCCTACTGCAAATCCTGAACGGTCTGGACAAAGGCTCGGCCTATGCACTGATTGCCTTGGGACTGACCCTTATTTTCGGAACGCTGGGCGTTGTGAACTTTGCCCACGGGGCACTGTTCATGATCGGTGCGTTCTGTGCCGTAACCTTGCAAAAGCTCATGAACCTGAGCTTCGTGACCATCGACGAAACCCAAACCGACTTTCTGGGCAACCCGCTGAAGGTCGAAACACCCTATGTCGAGGCCTGGTTCGGTCCCGAGTTCGGCGCGACGATCATCGACTGGTCTGTTCCGCTGGCCATCCTGTTCGCGATCCCGATCATGCTGTTCGTCGGCTATGTGATGGAGCGCGGGCTGATCAAGCATTTCTACAAGCGCCCCCACGCGGACCAGATCCTTGTCACCTTTGGTTTGGCGATCGTGTTGCAGGAAATCGTGAAGTATTTCTTCGGCGCCAACCCGATCCAGACGCCGCCGCCCGACGCACTCAGCGGCTCTGTCGACCTTGGCACAATGATCGGCTTCGATCCCAACGCGATCATCTATCCGATCTGGCGCCTGGTTTACTTTGGATTTGCCGTCGCCATCATCGGCGCAGTCTTCTCATTCCTGCAGTTCACGACGTTTGGCATGGTCGTCCGCGCCGGAATGGCCGACCGCGAGACGGTGGGCTTGCTGGGTATCAATATCGACCGCCGCTTTACCATCATGTTCGGCATCGCGGCCGCTGTGGCTGGCTTGGCCGGTGTAATGTACGGGCCGCTCAACCCGCCAAATTATCACATGGGGATGGACTTTCTGGTCCTCAGCTTTGTTGTGGTTGTTGTCGGCGGCATGGGTTCGCTGCCCGGAGCGGTGCTGGCTGGCTTCCTGCTGGGCATTCTTGAAAGCTTTGCCTCAACGACCTGGGCCACCACAACAATCCCCGGAATCAACCAAATCATCATCTACCTTGTTGCCATTATCGTGCTGCTGACACGCCCGCGCGGGTTGATGGGACGCAAAGGCGTGATGGAGGAATAATCGATGTTGGGACTGAACAAGAAAGACACCAGCCTTCTGATCATCGTCGGCCTTCTTACCCTGCTGGCCCCCTTCATCCTGAACCCGTTCCCGGAAGGCAGCGCCATGGCGCAGTTCAACGCGGGCTATCCGGACCTGATGCAGCGCTTTGTTATCTTTGGCATCTTTGCCATCGGGTTCAACATCCTGTTCGGTCTGACCGGATACCTGTCCTTCGGTCACGCGGCCTTTTTGGGCGTGGGGTCGTATTCGGCCGTGTGGATGTTCAAGCTGCTGAGTTACAACATCATCCCGGCCATAGCGCTCAGCGTTGTGGTGGCAGGGCTATTCTCGCTGCTGATCGGCTTTGTCAGCTTGCGCCGGTCCGGCATCTATTTCTCGATCCTGACGCTGGCCTTTGCACAGATGAGTTTTGCGCTGGCCTATTCGGTGCTGTCGAACCCCAAATTCAACCTGACAAACGGGGAAACCGGTCTGCAGGTCTATGCCGACGATCCCCAAATTCTGCAGGGGGCCAATTCGCCGGATCTGCCACACCTGTTCGGCCTGCCGATGCGCGCGACCTATACGATGGATGTCGGCGCGTGGAGCTTTGACTTCAACGCGGGTTATTACCTTTGCGCGATAGTCATGATGGTTGTGTTTTATCTTTCGATCCGCATTTTCCGCTCACCTTTTGGAATGATGCTGCGCGCGGTGAAATCGAACCAGCAGCGGATGAACTATACCGGCCTGAACTCCAAACCTTACACCCTGGCGGCCTTTGTCATCTCGGGCATGTACGCTGGCCTGGCCGGTGGTCTGATGGCGGCAATGGATCCGCTGGCAGGGGCCGAGCGGATGCAGTGGACCGCCTCGGGCGAGGTTGTTCTGATGACCATTCTTGGCGGCACCGGCACCTTGATTGGACCGGTTCTGGGCGCTGGATTCATCAAGTATTTCGAGAACATCTTCTCGAAGATCAACGACAACGTCCTGCATAGCTGGTTCGCCTTCCTTCCCGACGGGCTGGAGGACGCGGTGGTGTTCCTGATCCACCCGTTCATCGGCAAAGGCTGGCACCTGACGCTGGGCATCCTGTTCATGCTGGTGGTGATCTACCTGCCTGGTGGCCTTGTCGAAGGTGGTCAACGATTGCTGAACCGCTTGAAGCGCAAGAAATCTGGTACCGACGATGCGCCGTCGGGCAAAACGGAACCGGCGGAGTAAGGGGCGGACCATGGCAATTCTAAGAGTCAAAGATGTCAGCAAACGCTTCGGTGGCCTCAAAGCGCTGACGGATGTGAACCTCAATGTCGAGGAGAACACGGTTCACGCAATCATCGGACCCAACGGGGCGGGCAAGTCGACCCTGCTGAACTGTCTTGTGGGCAAACTGATGCCGGACACTGGTTCGGTGTTGTTCGACAACAACTCGGTGCTGGGGCTTGAACCCTTCCAGATCAACCAGATGGGCATCAGCCGCGTGTTTCAGACGCCGGAGATTTTCGGCGAACTGACGGTTATGGAAAACATGCTGATCCCGATCTTTGCAATGCGGGACGGCGCGTTCCGGATGCACGCCTATGAGACCATTGCCAACGAAAAGGCCATAGTCGAACAGGCCGAGGCGATGCTGGAAGAGATGAACATGGCCGACAAGCGCGAGATGCACGCTGCCGCACTGTCGCGTGGCGACAAACGGCGGTTGGAGATCGGCATGTGCCTCAGCCAGAATCCCCGACTGTTGCTCTTGGACGAACCGACGGCGGGCATGGCGCGGGCCGATACCAACAACACGATTGATCTGCTGAAGCAAATCAAGGACGAGCGCGACATCACCATCGCCATCATCGAACACGACATGCACGTGGTTTTCAGCCTGGCCGAGCGCATCACAGTGCTGGCGCAGGGCACGCCCCTTGTTGAAGACACTCCGGAAAATATCCGCGGAAACCCCAAGGTCCGCGAAGCCTATCTCGGCGAAGCTGCGTAAGGAAAAGCTATGAACGAGAAACCTGACTTTTCGAAAAACGCCAATATGGCCAGCACCGCGCCTGCATTTCTCTCGGTTTGGGACATGCATTCCTACTACGGAGAAAGCTATATCGTGCAGGGCGTCAGCTTCAACGTGCACGAAGGCGAGATTCTTGCCCTTCTCGGGCGCAACGGTGCAGGAAAGACTTCGACACTCCGTTCCATTGCCAGAGTGGGCGAGCCGGAAGTGCGGCATGGCGAAATCTGGCTGGACCATCAACCGCTCCACAAAATGACAAGTTACGAAGCGGCGGCGGCTGGCCTTGGTCTGGTGCCGGAAGACAGAAGAATCATTCCAGGGCTGACTGTCGAGGAAAACCTGCAACTTGCGCAGATTGCGCCACCAATCGGCTGGTCGCTGGACCGGCTTTACGAATTGTTCCCACGACTGGGCGAGCGCCGGAAACAAGAGGGAATTACCTTGTCGGGCGGTGAACAGCAAATGCTGTCAATCGCCAGGGCTCTGGCCAGAGACATCAAGGTCCTGCTTCTGGACGAACCCTATGAAGGCTTGGCCCCTGTCATCGTCGACGAAATCGAAAAAACGCTGATCCACGTCAAGCAGCAGGGAATGACTACAATCATTGTCGAGCAGAACGCAGTTCGTGCTTTGGAGTTGGCGGACCGGGCTATTATCCTGGATACGGGAACCATCGTATTCGACGGCACCGCCAAAGAGGTGCTTGAAGACACCAATCTTCGTGAAGAGTATCTGGCGATTTAACTTTGCCTCGAGCTTGAAGGCAGGCGCAATTTTCGGACTACGAGCGGGATTTCTCGGAAGCTCTCGATCCCGGGTCCGGACTGTTCTGGCTTCCTCGGCAGACTGATATCAACGCGATAACGGCGATGGCTGAAAGACAGGCTGTCGGGGACGTGTCATTGTTGGTTCGTGCGCAAACCTGATCAGTTCAGGCGAAACTGAAACCTGGTTCGCGTTACGAAATCAGGGTCTGCTTTGAGCTTATTCTGATCCCGATTTTGGTAAGCGGACCGTCTGTTATGCGGGCGCAACTGCATGTTTTGTGTACGCGCCTTGCCCCGTCAAGATCAACGCATTGACAGTTTTGAATAAGTTTTTTTCACTTGTTGAGCCCGCATCCTGGGCTTTTTGCAGAGCTACGGAAGGAAATTTTCAATGACAAGATTCAGCGTATTTACTTTGCTGGGCGCAACGACTTTGGCGCTTTCTGCGTGTGACGAGACCAGTGGCACAAGCGGGTCCACCGAAGTCACTCCCGCACAACAAGCCTGTTTGCGCGACGTGGCCGCCGCAACCAACAACACGCAAGTTGTTGTGCTTTCGTCCGAGTTCAGCGAGGCCGGGACACTGGTAAAAGTTGGCGTGGGTCCGGATCAGGCACCATGGAATTGTATCGCTTACACTGATGGTGCAACGGCGGGTATTGAATCGCTCAGCGACGAAGGCGCGCTGTGATCTTTTGCGTGATTGTCGCAACTTCGAGGCTCGGTTTAGCCGCATGAGACCGTACCCTTGGCTTTCCAGCCCCGGAAAGACGAAGCGAGCGCTTTTTGCGGCCTCGCAGGTGCGACACGCTTCGCCGCTTGAACGCGCCAGGACAAACATTCTGCCAAACAGAAGGGAATTGTGATGTTTAAGAAGTTCTTTTGGGCGCTTGCATTTTTCCCAATGCCCGCGTTTTCCGACATCTCTGATGAGGCGAACGCTTGCATCGATGAGTTGATATCCCGCTTTGGCAATGTGGGCGGTGAGGTCCTTGGCCAGGAATTCAGCGAAGCCGCCATCATGGTCCGGCTTCGCGATGGCACCGGTGTCGAGTATGAGTGCATCGTTTGGTCCGGACCCGAAGTCGCCGATTTACGACGCGTGGGTGAAAACACTGACACTGCTGATGATGGAGGCGGCGCATTGGATGGTGCCTCTGACACTGCGCCGACAGTTTCAGGGGATCAGATCGTCAAGTTTGATGCCGGCACAAGTGGCACAACCCTAAGCGCCACACTTCAGGCCGGCACGTCGGTGCGTTACATCCTGGGGGCAAACGACGGTCAGTTTCTGAACGTGGACGTCGGATCACATGGTGGCGCTCTGGACTACAGGATCTTCAATCCCGACGGCACTTTGCTGCTGGATTTGATTCCTTCGGAGAAGCCATATCAGGGTCAGCTATGGCAGTCGGGCGAACATATCATTGAAGTTGTGAACGCGGGCGCACAACCGGTTGCCTTTGACATCGGGATCGGCATCAACTGACGCCGGAACGACTTGGGCAATTTGACATACTATCAAAGGGCCGCTCCCCCCAAGCACAATGTTGAATCCGCCTGTTCTTGCCTGCGTTGGGGCGGAATTTGGCTATCCCCAGAACGCCTTTTGCACCTCGGCCCGCCGATCCCCGGTTGGAGTTTGAACCTCAAGCACCGTCCCGGCGTCCCAGTGGCTGGCATCGACCATGCCAATTGCGACATTTGTTTCGAAGTCAGGCGACCAGGCGGCAGACGTGACCTGCCCAACCCGCTTTCCGTCTTTGTACAGCGGCCAGGCCGACCGGGCCGGCGGCACCGGATCACCGGGGATGGAAATCGCGCGAATTTGCCTGGCCGGGCCTGCGGCGGCCTCGCGCGATAGCGCGTCCCTGCCGATATGGTCGCTGCCCTCGGCCGGATTGCAGAACTTGCCCAATCCGCATTCCAATGGCGAGTTCTCCATTGTCATGTCGTTGCCATAGCTCAGCAGGCCGCCTTCGATCCGTTCGATCAGGTTCGGACAGCCGGGGCGCACATTCAGATCTTCGCCCGCCTCGAACAAGGCGTTCCACAGTGGCATCCCATAGGCACCATTCTCAACATAGATCTCGTAGCCGCCTTGTTTGGAATACCCGGACCGCGCCACCACAAAGGACGTGTCCTGAAAAGCCAGCCGCTTGTAGCGGAAAAAGCGGATGTCACGCACCTCGCCTCCAAAGACCCGCGCCATCAGGTCATCCGACTTTGGCCCCTGAACGGCCAGGGGTGAAACGTCGGGCTCGAACACCTGCACATCCATGCCCGCACCGACAGCCAGCCCCTTGACCCACAAAAGCAGGTCGCTGTCCGCAATGGAAATCCACCAGCGATCCTCGCTGTGCTTGATCGCCACCGGGTCGTTCAACATGCCGCCGTTCTCATCAACGATCGGCACGTAATAGCACTGGTCTTCCTGCATCTTTTCCAGGTTGCGGGGGGTCAGCCGACGCATCAGCCGGCCAGCATCCGGACCGCTCAGCTCGATCTGCCGTTCACAGGACACATCCCAGACTTGCACATGAGATTTCAGGTGCCGGTAGTCGGCCTCGATGCTCTCAAACACCGTGGGCAACAGCATCCGGTTATAGACGGTGTAGGCGGTGACGCCCTTGTCTTCGAGCCCTTCGGAAAAGGGCGTTTGGCGCAGGCGGCGGGATTGGGATAACAGACGCATATCAAAGGTCCATTGATTTGATACGATCCCGAAGCTGGAACTTCTGGATCTTTCCGGTGGAGGTTTTGGGAAGGGTTTCGAATACAACAGCCTTGGGGGCCTTGAACCCGGCAAGGTGATCTCGGCAGAACGCAATGATCTCGTCAGATGTTGCCCTGGCGCCTTCACGCAATTCGACAAACGCACAAGGGACTTCGCCCCATTTCTCGTGCGGCATTGCAACCACGGCTGCGGCCTGCACGGCGTCATGACGATAAAGCACCGCTTCGACCTCGACGGATGAGATGTTTTCTCCGCCCGAGATGATCACGTCCTTCAGGCGGTCGCGGATCTGTATATAGCCGTTTTCGTGTACGACCGCACCATCACCAGACCAGAACCATCCGTCTTCGAAGGCTTTGGCGGTGGCCTCGGCATCCTTGTAATACCCCGCCATGACCGTGTTGCCCCGGATAGCAATCTCGCCCTGCGTGGACCCATCGCGCGTGACCGGCGTGCCGCTGGTGCGGTCGATAACCGAGACGTCTTCGACCATAGGAAAGGCAATGCCCTGCTGCGCCTGTAACTCGGCCTGTTCTGCGGGGCTAAGATCGTCCCACTCATCCTGCCAGAGACACTGTGAAATATGTCCGTAGGTTTCGGTCAGGCCATAGACCTGCATGACGTCAAATCCCATGGATCGCGTCTTTTCCAGCACCGACGGTGGCGGCGGCGCTCCGGCCGTCAATACGCGGATCGCGGGATCAAAGGGGGCCGCACCGCTTTCGGCTTCGGCCAGCATCTGCAACACAATGGGCGCCGCACCAAAATGGGTCACACCATGGGTGCGGATCGCATCCAGAATACGGTCTGCTGCCGGAACGCGTGTGAATACAACCGTCGCCCCAAGCATGGCCATCAACCAGGGGTGCCCCCAACCGTTGCAGTGGAACATCGGCACCACCGACAGATAGACCGGATAGGGCGGCATCTGCCACGCTGTCCCGGTGCCAAGCGCCATCAGATAAGCTCCGCGGTGGTGATAGACGACGCCCTTGGGGCGCCCGGACGTGCCCGAGGTGTAGTTCAGCGCAATCGCATCCCACTCATCTTCGGGCAGGTCTGTCGGCAAAGGGGCGGATTTGGTCAGCGCCTCATAGGTCTGGCCACCAAGGCTCTCACCTGCTGCAGCGGGATCGACGATCTCGACCACGGGCAAGGTTCGACCGAGCAGATCAAACGCTTGGGACAGAAGCGGCACAAGCTCCCGGTCCACGATCACCAGTTTCGTGTCCGCGTGATCCAGGATGTATGCGATGGTTTCCGGCTCCAACCTTGTATTCAGTGTGTTGAGCACTCCGCCTGTCAGCGGTACGGCAAAGTGCAATTCGAACAGCTCTGGAATGTTCGGGCTGAGCACCGAAACCGTATCACCTTTCTGCACACCAAGTGCCGCCAACCCACCGGCCACCGCGCGAATGCGGGTGGTGGTCTCAGCCCAGCTTCGCCGGACGTCGCCATAGATTACCGCCGTGCGGGCTCCATGCAGGTTTTCGGCGCGGTGCAGAAAGGACAACGGCGACAGGGGCACATGGTTGGCCCGTGTCTTCTGAAGAGCTTCGAAATGGTGACGCATCCCGGTACCGCCTTTATCAGCTGTTAGGCCGCACGCGGGCGGCGGTCTTGTTTGCGAAGGCTTCCAGCCGTTCGCGGGCGGCGGGCTGGGTATTGACCACTCCGCCCACCACAGCCTCTGCATACGCCGCGTCCATGCCGGACATGTTGTTCAGGTGACTGATTGCCGAACAGATTGCAAAATTGGTCAAAGGCAGGTTCTGCGCAATTTGTTCCGCCAGCTCCATCGCCTTGGCCATGCTGCCGCCTTCTTCGGTGATGTATTGCGCCAACCCCAGATCGACGGCCTCTTGCCCCTGATAGACACGGCCGGTCAGGATCATGTCGATCATGCGGTATTTGCCGATCATATCCGAAACCCTGATGGTTGCCCCGCCCCCAGTAAAAATCCCACGCTGGCCTTCAGGCAAGGCAAAATAGGTGCCGGGGTCGATTACACGGATATGCGCCGCGCTGGCCAATTCCAGCCCTCCGCCCACTACCGCGCCCTTCAGCGCGGCGATGATCGGCACACCACCATATTCCATCTTGTTGAACGCTTCATGCCAGCGCAGACAGACATGCATGAAGTCATCCGGACTGCGGTCGGCCTTCCAATGCTCGACCAGATCAAGACCTGCGCAGAAGTGGTTGCCTTCGCCGGCCAGAACCACGGCTCTGACACCGGCCATACGCGCGCTGCTGAAAAAGCGGATCAGTTCCTCGATCGTGGCCACATCCAGCGCGTTGCGCTTAGAGGGACGGTTCAGGGTCACGACGTACAGACCGTTCTCACGCTCGGAAATCGCAAGGTTCTCATATGTGTCGGGGTTCACGACGTCATTCATGGGTCAGATCCTATCCAGGCGTTATTCGGGGAAAGTCGCGTCAAGCAGACTGCGCGAGCCATGCAGGATGCGGGCGTGTTCGGTGGCATATTCAGGCAGAATGTGCTGAGCAAAGAACAGGGCGGTGGCGATTTTCTGGGTCATGAATTGTGTATCCTGCCCGGCGTCCAGTGCATTTTGCGCAGCCACGGCACCTTTTGCCAGTTTCCACCCCGCCGCCAGTGTCCCGGCCAGCATAAGGAACGGGACAGAGCCTGCAAAGGCCGCGTCGATGTCCATTCGGCTGTTTTCCAGCAACCAGTCCAGCGCGGCCTCAAATGCGCCACGCGCCTGAGCAAGACTTGCGCCAATTGCCTGCGCGCTGGCATCTCCTTTTGCCAGTTGCGCTTCGGTCTCGGCAATTCGGGCGGCGAACCGGCGGGCGGTTTCTCCTCCGTCGCGCATCACTTTGCGCCCCAGAAGGTCGTTGGCCTGAATGGCTGTGGTGCCTTCGTAAATCGGCAGAATGCGGGCGTCGCGGTAGTGCTGCGCGGCTCCGGTTTCTTCGATAAAGCCCATGCCGCCGTGGATTTGCACGCCCAGCGAGGCGACCTCGACCGCGCGTTCCGAGCAGAAACCTTTGACCAGCGGGACCATGAATTCGGCCAGCGCAGCGATTGCCGGATCGTCCTGATGATGTGCGATGTCCAGCAGGCCTGCCGTTGCGGCCGCCATAGCCCGGCCACCTTCGGTCAGGCTGCGCATCCGCATCAGCATACGGCGCACATCCGGGTGTTCGATGATGGCGACCGCGTCTTTGGTCTGACCATTCACGGGACGGCTCTGCACCCGGTCGCGCGCATAGGCCAGAGCGCGTTGGTAAGCCCGTTCAGAGGTCGCGATGCCCTGAACCCCAACAGAAAACCGAGCGGCGTTCATCATGATGAACATATATTCCAGCCCGCGGTTTTCCTCGCCGATCAGGAAACCGGTGGCGTCTTTGTATTCCAGAACCGCAGTCGGGCTGGCACGAACGCCCAGTTTGTGTTCGATGCTTATGCAATTGACCGTGTTCTCGACGCCTGGCGTGCCATCCGGCCCCACCAGTTTTTGCGGGACGATGAACAGGCTCAGCCCCTTCGGCCCGGCAGGCGCGTCAGGTGTGCGGGCCAGCACCAGATGAATGATGTTCTCGGTCAGATCGTGCGCGCCATATGTGATGAAGATCTTGGTGCCAGAGACGCCATAGCTGCCATCCCCGCGCTGCACCGCCCTGGTCGCCACGCGGCCCAGATCACTGCCTGCCTGCGGTTCGGTCAGGTTCATCGTGCCGGACCAGCGCCCTGCGATCAGCGGTTCCAGATAGGTGGCTTTCTGTTCGTCCGAACCGGTCAGCAGCAACGCCTCAATCGCCCCGTCGGTCAGCAGCGGGCAAAGACCAAAGCTCATATCAGCGGCATTCAGCATTTCAACGGCTGCCGCGCCGACGGCGCGCGGCAATCCCATACCGCCATATTCCACCGGATGGGTCAGCGCCTGCCACCCCATTTCGACGAACTGCACATAAGCTTGCGCGTCACCCTCGGGCATTGTCACACGGCCATTGTCGAACTGCGCGCCCAGCGTGTCCCCGATATGTGACAATGGCGCGATCTGTTCGCTGCAGAACCGGGCATATCCCTCGAGAGCGGCACCAATATCCGTCAGGTCGTATTCCGAATACACTTCCACCCGGGACACCTTGTCCCAGTGGGACAAGTGTTCGATGCAAAACATCAAATCCTGTACGGGCGGCTGATAGGACATGCCAGGCTCCCCTGCGGCGACTATGGTTTCGCGTCATCTACCCGCCCAATGGTTTGCCGATAAGCTCATTTCTTGACAAAATGATATCCGATTACGCCAACGTGAGGTTCAGATGACCAGCCATGACCCGATATCTCTGACGACTGTATCGGCGGGATTTGTCCAGGATTGGCTGGATGCGCTGAAGTCCCGTTGCACTCCGGCAGAAATGACATCGCTGTTGGAGCGTTCGGGCCTGCAGGCCAACCCGATGGCACCTTCTCAGCGCGTCACACTGAATGAAATCGCCCGGCTCTATCAGCTTGCCGCGCCCGAAACCGGGGACGAAATGATGGGGCTCTGGAGCCGTCCGATCCGGCCCCGCGCCCTGCAGCATTTGGTGACGGTACAGCGCGAAGCGAGCAGCCTGACCTCGGCGCTTTATCGTTTCTCGACATTTTGGAACCTGCTTCTGGATGACTTCCGCCTGGACTTGCACAGCAAATCCGACGCGGTGGAACTGGCGTTGGTCCCATATTCGGACGACACGCGCCCGCAGCGTTTCGGCCACATGCTGATCCTGAAACTGGCGCATGGGCTTTTGTCCTGGCTTGGCGGGACGGAAACACCAGTAAAAGCCGTTCGCTTTGCCTTTGCCCGCCCGGAATTTGCCGCCGACTACGCCGTCGTCTTCCCATGCGCTGTCGAGTTTGACGCTCGGCAGACCAGTATCCTTTTCGACCCGCGCCAGTTCACCCGCCCGGTAACCCGCAGCTCGGCTGAGGCATCCGTGTTCCTTGAACGCGCGCCGCTGGACTGGATCTTTACCGGTTCGCGCGCACATACAAACAGCCTTCGCGTCCGCGCGTTTCTCTACGGCGCAACATGGCAAACCTGCCAGCTTCCCGATGCAGCGCGTGCCCTGAAAATGACGCCGCGGACCTTGAACAGGCGTTTGAAAGAAGAAGGGACTTCTTTTCAGGACATCAAGGATGCACTGCGCCGCGACATTGCCATCCGCGCGCTTCAGCAAAGTACGCTCAGTATTGAACAGATCGCCTTTGACACCGGGTTTTCGGCTCCGGCGAATTTTCACCGCGCCTTTCGAAAGTGGACCAGCCGGACCCCCGGGTCATACCGCGTGCACGCGCAGGCTTCCTGACGACGGCACTCCGTCGCGGACATTCGCATAGCTCGTGCGAACAGGTCATTCACTTGGGCTGACAATCCGCCCGTTTCGCAGTTCCAGCGTGTCTGGTGCCAATGCCGCGCGAAACGATGGTGCGTGGCTTACCAGCAGTATAGCCTGCGGCAGGCTTCGCAGAATTTCCAGAAGTCGCGCTTCATTTTTGGCGTCCAGCGCATTGGTGGGCTCATCCAAAAGCAGCGCCTCCGGCTCCATCGCCAAAACGGTTGCAAGGGTCACAAGCCGCTTCTCTCCACCAGAGAGCTTGTGCGTAATGCGATCACGCAGGTTTAACAGATCCAGATCGGAAAGCACCTTGTCGACGATGGCAAGCGCCTCGGACTTGCTGCGCCCGAGGTTGAGAGGACCAAATGCGATGTCTTCCGCCACCGTCGGGCAAAACAACTGATCATCGGGATCCTGAAAAACCAGCCCGACCTGACGGCGGACTTCGTGAAAATCCGCCTCGACGCGCCTTTCCTTTCCCAGGACGGTCACGCGCCCGGCGCTTGGCGTTTGCAGGCCAAGGGCAATACGAAACAGGGTAGACTTTCCCGCGCCATTCGGGCCCGCAATCGAGAGGCGCTGCCCCGGTTCAAGCTGCAGCGAAGCGCCGTCCAGCACTGGTGGCTGGCCAGGGTACGCAAAACAAATGTCTTCAAGCTTGAGGATCGTCATAGATAATCCAGGAACAGCAGGCCAAGGCAAACGGTGCACAGCATCGCGGCGAACATGTGATCGCGTCGTGTCATGTTAAAGTCCTGCAGCAACAAAAGACGCCCGGAAAACCCCCGGCATTTCATCGCCGCCAGAATCCGCTCTGACCGTTCAATCGCGCGCACCAGCATCATGCCGACCAGATACCCGAAGCTTCGGTAGGTGTGCCAGTTTGTGCCGGGGCGAAATCCGCGAATCTTCATCGCGCCGCGCAGGCGCAGGTATTCTTCCCGCAACACCTCGATGTAGCGGATGGTGAACATCAAAAGGTGCACAAGCGCCTCGGGGCAGCGCAGCTTGTGCAAAGCGTGTCCAAGCGTCACAGGTTCCATCGTTCCGACCAGAACCATCAGCGCAAGGATGACCGCGTTGGCCGTCAGTGCAATCTCGAAAGCTTTCCAAAGGCCCTGCCAACTGGCCGGAAAGCCAAAAACCGTGAACATCGCGTCACCGGGCATTGAGAATGGCAGCAACACCAGCATGAAGATGATGAAGCTGTCCATCATGGCCATACGCTTGAGGGTCCGGCCGACTGGCAAGCGTGACATCACCAGTAACCCAAGCGAGACGGACAAAGCGCCGATCAGCGCCGGAATGCTGTTGAGGGCAACCGTGACGATGGCAAAGATGCAGGCCAGCACGATGCGCATACGGGGATCGTAGTCTCCGATCATCCCGAAATGGGCGGCTTTGCCTGCCTCGGCCAGTGTTTTGGCCTGTGGTTCCAGCGCATGTGCCATCAGGTGGCCATCTTTTTACGCGCGGCCAGGTAAAAGCCGATGCCGAACAGACCAATGATATAGCCAATACCACCCAAGATGTTCTGCAGATCATTGTGCTCGCGATAGGCGGCGATCTCGCGCCGCAGTGGGCGGGTTTCGTCGCGCACCGCTTTGGCGATGGCCGCTCGTTCCTCATCCGAGAGCGAGGCCACTGTCACCGCTGCCGCGCCATCCGCAGATGCAACCGGCGTGGCTGTTTCAGAAAGCTCGGCTTCGACCCCCATGATTTCGGCCACTTCGTCGGCCGGCATGGCAACTTCGGCGACGTGCCCTGCACCCAGATCTGCCTTGAATGTATGAGTCACAGCTTTGGTCGGGCTGTAGAGAAAGAAACCGTCCGTATCGGTTACTGTGCGTCCCAGTTCAGAGCCATCGGGGCCATAGACGATGACTTCCTGGTCTGCGGCCATATCGCCATTGGAAAACCCCAGCTCGCCTTCGATTGCGTCGCCTGCCGGAAAAACGCCTGCAATAACCTTATGCGCAAGAGCCGGGAGCGGGGCGAGAGCAAGCGTACAAACAAGGATCAACTGTTTCATGTGGACGCAACCTTTACAAAAAGTTCCGGTTTGACCTTGCGGGCCAGAAGAACGGCAAAACCTGTCAGCACGGCCTCGATAGCCATGACGGGAATGTGGGCGAAAAAGACAAGCTTGGCAGCGGGCAGGAACTCATCGCCGGACAGCGCCAGCGAAACCGCGACGAAAGCCGTTGTGGCCGCGATCGAAAACGCGCCGCCAATTCCGCCCCAGATCGCCCCCTGAACAGGTGAGCCACGTGCGATCAGGCGACCAAAGATCATCCAGGTCAGCACCGCCGGAAGGGCGATATTCACCGTGTTGATCCCCAGCACGGTCAATCCGCCAAAACCAAAGAACACGGCCTGCAGCAGCAAGCCGACAAAAAGGGCCGGAAAGGCGGCCCAGCCGAGCAGAAGCCCGGCCAGACCGTTCAGAATCAAATGCACAGACGACGGGCCAATCGGCACATGGATCAGCGAGGCGACAAAAAAGCTGGCCGACAACACGCCCGCCGTGGGAATGCGATCCAGATCCAGCGATTTCAGGCCCAATGCGATCCCGCCAGCCGCGGCGACCGCACCGCCGATCACGACAGGGTTGGAAAGGGCTCCGTCGACGATGTGCATTCAGGCTTACTCCAGATCCCAGGCGCGGATCCAGATGACCGCATCCTGGCTCAGCTCTTTGCCTTCATGCTCGGTTTCCGGGCCCACGCCCAAAGCGGCGAAGCCCCAGTACCCGGCTTTTGGCACACCAAAAGTGAAATATCCGTTGTCATCCGAAATCGCGACCAACGCGCCGCCCGGCAATGGGGACACGGTGGCGTCCTTCGCGCCGGTGCCGGTCATGTCCGGTGCTGCGGCGATGTACTCGATTTCGATTTTTGCGCCGGCGACGGGCTGTCCCTCGCTCAACACGCGACCGGTAAAGGTTGACCCGGCGATGATGTTGTAAGGCTTGTTCAGCGGCAGAATCTCGGCGGCCAGCCCCTGCGGCTGATCCCAATCGGTCGGCAGTTCGTTTCGGTTGAGGTAAGCCTTGGTGATCTGCTGGATATAGATATCCTCGGATTCTTCGTAGTAAGGCGCAGGAACTGTAACCACCACATAGTCACCCGAGCGCTTCACCGGAATCGAGCCCAGGAACGCTTTGGCAATGTTGTCCGGTCCTTCAAAGGTGGTTTCTTGCAGCGTACCCATCAGATCGGTTTTTTCACCGTTGTGGATCACAAAGAATTCTTCCGGTTTTTCCAGGGTCATCACGTGACCAGCTTCAAACGGGTGCCAGAAAACCAGTTTGACCGGAACGTCACCGGGGCGTTCGATCATCGTGTCGTCGGTATATTCCAGCAGGAAATGGGCCTGCGCCAATGCAGGCATCGCCAAAGCAGCCGTTGCAGCCACCAGCAGTTTTTTCACAAATCGAGTCCTTCTCACGTCGCGCCTTCCCCGGAACAATTCTGCTTTGACGATGGGGAACGCGAAGCCATCTGCCTTGTCGGGCAAACAGATCCGGCGCACACCCCGTCGCCGATGATGAACGCCCCTTCCAAGGGCGCATGTTCGGCAGGTCTCCTGACTTGCGGGTCAAAGCGCTAAACTAACCTTCCCGGGATACCCCAGTGGCATTATCAGCCGCGCTCGCCGCCTACAGTTGCGGGGGCAGTTGCAGAGTTGGCAAAATGTGCCGCACTGCATTCCCTATTGCTTCCGAAGATGTCCCCGGAACCGAACATGGCGCGTTCATGCCAGAATATGTAAGACACGGTCAACAATTGATTGCGGCGTTGCATGGGCCATTTGCGAAATCAGAAATTGCATGTTCGCGCTTGCTACGCGGTTTGGTATGCGCCACCGCGAGTGTGTGTGTTTTCCTAGATCTCTTTATGTGTTCAATAGTCGTCGGTTCAGTTCGCGGACTTGAGATTTTTAGGCCTGAAACTGCGGGCGTTGACTCGCGTGTTTAATTGAACTCGTTACAAATATGTAGGGTCGCTCCGATGCACAAAAGGTCCGACCGGCCCAGCGCCCGATGCAGAAGCAGAGTTGTTGTACTTGTCGCCGTGTTCACGCTACCATCGGGCAAAACAACAGTGCAGGTGCCTCGTGACCACAGAAACAAAACGCCCGCTCACCCTTCGCGATGTCTCGGAAGCGTCGGGGGTATCCGAAATGACGGTCAGCAGGGTCCTGCGCAATCGGGGTGATGTATCGGATGCGACCCGAACACGGGTTCTGGCCGCCGCAAAAGAGCTGGGATACGTGCCCAACAAAATTGCGGGTGCGCTGGCATCCAGCCGGGTCAATCTGGTTGCGGTCATCATCCCCTCACTGTCCAACATGGTCTTCCCCGAGGTCCTGACCGGCATCAATCAGGTTCTGGAAGACACCGAATTGCAGCCAGTGGTCGGCGTGACCGATTATTTGCCGGAAAAAGAGGAAAAGGTCCTTTACGAGATGCTCTCGTGGCGGCCTTCGGGCGTGATCATCGCAGGCCTGGAACACACGGAAGCGGCCCGGGCGATGCTGGATTCCGCGGGCATTCCGGTGGTCGAAATCATGGATACCGACGGCAAACCCGTGGATGCGATGGTCGGCATTTCACACCGCCGTGCCGGCCGTGAAATGGCGCAGGCCATTCTGAAGGCCGGATACCAGCATATCGGTTTCATGGGGACCAAGATGCCTTTGGACCACCGCGCGCGCAAACGTTTCGAGGGCTTTACCGAGGTTCTGGGCAAACACGGGATCGAGATCGAGGACCGCGAGTTCTACTCGGGCGGGTCGGCACTGGCCAAGGGGCGCGAGATGACGCAGGCGATGCTGGAACGATCGCCGGAACTGGATTTTCTGTATTATTCCAATGATATGATCGGCGCTGGCGGGCTGTTGTACCTGCTGGATCAGGGGATCGACATCCCTGGTCAGATCGGGTTGGCGGGGTTCAACAATGTCGAACTGCTGCAAGGTCTGCCCCGCAAACTGGCAACCATGGATGCCTGCCGGCTGGAAATCGGCCGCCAGGCCGCAGGGATCATCGCGGCACAGCTGGCCGACCCGGAAGCCGAGATTGAAACCCGCGTAACCCTGACGCCAAAAATCAGCTACGGCGACACACTGAAGCGGCGTTAGAGTCTTGGCACTGCCGAAACTGGACAACCGGACAGCCCGTGCGGTGTTCATGGATCGTCACTTGCTGTCCGAAACCCCGTCGGGCAGCGCAAAGGGCGCGGATCTTCTGGACCTGATCCGACGGCTTGGTTTTGTTCAGCTGGACAGTATCAACACTGTGGCCCGCGCCCATGACATGATCCTGTTTTCGCGCAGGCCCACCTATCGCAGCACACATCTGAAGCGCCTGTATGAACGGGACAGGGCGCTGTTCGAGCATTGGACACATGACGCCGCCGTCATTCCGATGGAGTTCTACCGGCATTGGCACCTGCGCTTTCAGCGCGACGCCGATTTGTTGAAAGCCCGCTGGAAGAATTGGCGGCGGGATGGATTTGAACAACAGTTCGCCTCGGTTCTGCTGCACATCCGCGATCACGGTCCGGTATCCTCGTCCGATGTGGGAAAGGACGAAAAGAAAGGATCGGGCGGCTGGTGGGACTGGCACCCGTCCAAAACCGCGCTGGAGTTCTTGTGGCGCTCGGGCGCGCTGACCGTCATTGGCCGGGATGGCTTTCAGAAACGCTACGACCTGACCGAACGGGTGATAGAAACTCATCTGTGCCCCGGTTATGCACCATGCGATGCCGAAGGAACGGTGGACTGGCTGTGCAACGCCGCCCTGGACAGGTTGGGGTTTGCAACATCGGGCGAACTGGCTGCGTTCTGGGATACGGTCAGCGCGGCCGAGGCGAAAGACTGGTGCGCCGCAGCCCAGAAAAACGGCGCAATTGAGGAAGTCGAAATCAATTGCGCGAATGGGCGTACAAGGAAAGTGTTTTCCCGCCCGGGATTGGTTGAAGAGGCCCCTGAACTGCCCGCGCCACCGGGCAGAATTCGCGTGCTCAGCCCGTTTGACCCGATGCTGCGGGATCGAAACCGAGCCGAACGCCTGTTCGGGTTTCACTACAGGATCGAAGTGTTTGTGCCCGCGCCCAAAAGAACCTACGGCTATTATGTCTTCCCCCTGCTCGAAGGTGATCGGCTGATCGGCCGGATCGACATGAAGGCCCACAGGGATAGCGGCGAATTGCGGGTACAATCCGTCTGGCCCGAGCGAAAGTTGCGCTGGTCAGAGGCCCGCACCCGGCGTCTGGAGGCCGAGCTGGACCGGGTGCGCAGATTTGCCGGTCTTGATCGTGTTGAGCTTGCCAACGGCTGGCTGAAAGACCCTAAATAGGCTCTATTCAGCCTGTGACAGGGTTAGGTGGATCGATTCAAGACCGTCAATTCCGCCATCAATCACATCACCGGCCTGTACCGCACCGACACCGGCCGGGGTGCCTGTCATGATCAGATCGCCCGGACGAAGGTGATAGTAATTTGAAAGATGGCTGACGATCTCATCTATTTTCCAGATCAGTTCGTCCAGGGTCGCATCCTGCCGGACTTCACCGTTGACGCTCAGATGAATGCGCTTGTCTTTGTCCGGCGACCAGTTCTCTGACCGGGTCAGCGGCGCAAAAACGGCACCGTTTTCCAGATCCTTGCCCAGATCCCACGGGCGCTGTTTGTTCCGTTCACGGATTTGCAGGTCGCGGCGGGTCATGTCCAGCGCGCACCCATAGGCAAACACCGCGCCCAAAGCCTGCTCGCGACTGACGCGGAACACCGGCTGACCGATCGCAATCGCCAGCTCCATTTCGTGATGATAGTTTTCTGTACCCGGCGGATATGGCGCGGTCGCTCCGGTCAGGATGGCGTTTGGTGCGGACTTGGTGAAATAGAACGGCGCCTCGCGGTCCACAGTATTTCCCATTTCAGCCGCATGGGCCGCATAGTTCCGCCCGACGCAAAAAATTCGGCCCACCGGATATTCGGCCTGCTCGCCGACAACCGGTATCGCAACAGGGTCGGGAAGAGAAAACAGCTTGTCCTGCATGACAGCCCCCAGTTTGAAACATCGCCGGGCATCTTAGGTGTCTTCCCATCACTGGCAAGACGTTGGCGACCGAGATGCACACCCTTTTGACCTGACATTCAAGACTTCGGGTTTCTTAGACGCATTGACCTTTCGCTCCGGATAACTCTCACTGCCCCGGAAATTCAAACACCCGGGACATCCCGGATCAGGCGGAAACACGGGGAACAGCATGCAGTGGAACGAATTCGCGGAATGGGGCCGAAAAGTCGCTGACTGGACGCAGAACTATCACGAAACCGTTGGCGACAGGCCCGTCCGGGCACGGTGCGAACCGGGTGAGGTCTTGAATGCGTTACCGTCTGAACCGCCCGAAACCGCCCAGCCCATGGAAGACATCTTCCGGGATTTTGAGCAGATCGTAATGCCCGGCATCACCCATTGGCAGCACCCCCGGTTCTTTGCCTACTTCAACTCCAACGCCTCGGCCCCATCGGTTCTGGGTGAGTTTCTGGCCAGCGCCATCGCACCGCAATGTATGTTGTGGCAAACCTCGCCCGCTGCAACCGAGATGGAAACCCGGATGATGGATTGGTTGCGGCAGGCTTTGGATTTGCCGGACGGATTCGCCGGTGTGATTCAGGACTCGGCCTCGTCGGCGACGCTGGCCGCCGTGTTGACGATGCGGGAAAAGGCACTGGCCTGGCAGGGCAACAAACAGGGGCTGTTCGCGCAGAAACCCCTGCGCATCTATTGTTCATCCGAGGTTCACACCTCAATCGACAGGGCCATCTGGGTTGCCGGAATTGGCGAAGACAACCTTGTGCGTGTTCCCATCAAGGGCGACTGGCGCGGAATGGACCCCGACGCGCTGGAAGCGGCCATTCAGGCAGATTTAGACTCTGATTTACAGCCTGCGGGCGTCATTTTGTGCGTCGGCGGGACCGGCGTCGGGGCAACCGATCCTGTGGATCGTTGCTTAGAAATCGCCGCCAAATACGGCCTCTATTCCCATGTCGATGCAGCCTGGGCCGGGTCGGCCATGATCTGCCCCGAATACCGGCACTACTGGCCCGGGATCGAACAGGCTGACAGCATCGTCTTCAACCCCCACAAGTGGCTGGGGGTACAGTTCGACTGCTGCGCGCATTTCCTGAAGAAGCCCGAAGATCTGGTCCAGACGCTGGCTATCAGCCCGGAATACCTAAAAACACATGGTAAAGACGGGATCGTCAATTACTCGGAATGGTCCGTTCCATTGGGGCGTCGCTTCCGCGCGCTGAAACTGTGGTTCGTGATACGCACCTACGGGCTGGAAGGCCTGCGCCAGCGGATGCGAAATCACGTCAACTGGTCCAAAGCGCTGCATGACAAACTTGCGTCGGAACCGGATTTTCAGATCACGACGGCGCCGATGTGGTCACTCTGGTCCTTTCGGTACATGCCCGAAGGCTGCGCCGACCCGGATGATCTGAATTTGCGGCTGGTCAACGCCATCAATGATGACGGACGGATTTATCTGACACAAACACGTGTGGATGGCGATCTGGTCATCCGGTTCCAGGCCGGACAGTTCGAAACCACGGAACAGGACGTGATGATGGCCTATGACGTCATAACGGACATTGCCCGTGGCCTGACTCCTTAGAGACTAAGCCCTCATCCCGGCGGCGGCCTGGGCGTAACCGCCGGATGCACCGTCAACAAAATGCACGTGATCATCGCGAACGGCAGAGGGCACAAAACAGGTCATCATCGCCTCGTCCTGAGCATGGATGCCATAGCGGATCTTGCCCTGCTGGCGCGCCTGTTCCAGCATCTGCCGGATGCGTGCCAGCGTGGCCTGATCGCAATCCAGCGTCATCTTGAGGCCGTCGTCGAATTTGCGGAAGTCCGCATTTTTGCTGACCATTTCCTTGTAATGTTGGGGCTCGAAACTGCCCAGTCGCCTGCCGGACAGAAACAGCAGAAAGATGAACAGGTTTTCACCCAACATCTTCATAGTGTGCCAAAGAATGTTGCCGCCGGCGCGCATGACACGCGCATTGATCGCAATACCCGGCGGCGGCCACGAGATTGGCGGCCCGTTGACCGGCACCGGGTGGCCCGCGCGATCCAGCGCCTCGGACACGGACAGCACCGACTGTGCCAGATCGGCAAAATCGATTTCTGTCGCAGTCGCGGTCGGTTGCACAACCAGCGATACGATCTGGCCATGTTTCGCCGGGCTGTTGGACCACCGACAGGACAAGCCCGTCAGATCCGGTTGCGCGCCGGGTACCGCATCCGGCACGGTGTATTGCCCCGACTTCATCTGCGTCTCGGCCCAGGCCAGCCCACCGCCCGAGAACATCGCGTAGTCCACGCCCGACGATGGCGCATAGCGGGCAACGCGCACATCCCGGCCTGCATTCCGGATATCCGCAACCGGCACCACGGCGCCGCGCAGGGAAACCGAAAACTCTTCATGCGCCCAGCGCTGCAAAGCGGACAGGGTGGCGCGGGCTGTATCCGCTGCGCTGGCCGGGACAGCGAAACCCGCGCCGTCGCCGCCAAAGATATAGGGAAACAGCTTGCCGCCCACTGCGTTGATCATGCCCGAAATCACCGCCGCACCGACCATATTCACGGTTTTGTACCGGCCCCGCGCGATTTCACCGGTCGAATCGACGATATCCGCAACCCCGACGACCCAGTCATCCGGTACTGGTGTAAATCGCGAAGGCTTTGCAAGTTCGGTAAAGTCCCTCAACAGCGGCAGGGATTCATAGAAATCGGAATGAACGTCTTTCATTGTCCCCTCAGCGTTGGTGCCTTGTGTCGGTTCCTGATTTGAACAATAGCCCGATTGTGATGTCTGTCCGCCAAATTCAGCATAGCACACGCGCTTGTGCATGATGGCACGACATGCCAAGCATGGCCCGTATTCAGGTTGAGGGCAGATCATGCAGGCAGGATTGGTGGTTTTGTGTCTGGCCTATGTGCTCAGCCAGTTTTTTCGCGCTTTTCTGGCTGTGCTCAGCGTGGATCTGGGCCGGGACCTGGGGGCCACGCCCGAGGACCTGGCCTTTGCCTCGGGCCTGTGGTTCTTCATATTCGCCCTGATGCAGATTCCGGTCGGCTGGGCGCTTGACCGGATCGGACCCCGCCTGACCGCTTCCTTGTTGCTGCTGATTGGCGGTGCAGGAGGGGCTGCTGTTTTTGCGATGGCAACTGCGCCGTTGCATATCAGTATCGCGATGGCCCTGATCGGCATCGGATGTTCTCCGGTGCTGATGGCCTCGTACTATATCTTCGCGCGCGAGTTTCCTCCCGCCCGTTTTGCCACACTGGCCGCCGTCATGCTGGGTGTCGGTTCCGTCGGTAACCTGGTGGCCTCGTACCCGACGGCACTGGCGGTCGAACTGATGGGCTGGCGCGCAACGCTGGCCGGACTGGCGGCGATCTCGGGCTTTGTGGCGATTGGAATCTGGCTGACGGTCCACGATCCGCATAAGATCGAAACAGAACAGAAAGGATCGTTGCTGGATCTGCTCAGGGAACCAGCGCTCTGGACGATACTTCCGTTGATGCTGGTGGCCTATGCGCCTTCCGGGGCGCTGCGAGGATTGTGGGCCGGGCCGTACCTGCAGGACGTCTTTGGCCTGGGCACCGCGCAAATCGGGCAGGCAACCCTGGTAATGGGTGCAGCGATGATTGCGGGAACCTTTGTCTATGGCCCGCTTGACCGGATTCTTGGCACACGCAAATGGGTGATCTTCGGCGGCAACGCGCTCAGCGCTGTGTCCCTGATCCTGTTGTGTATCTGGGTCGCCGACGCGGTCTGGGTGTCCGTCATCCTACTGGCCCTGATCGGATTTACCGGCGCCACATTTCCCGTGATCATGGCGCATGGCCGTGCCTTCATCCCCCCGCATCTGGTCGGCCGGGGCGTCACCCTGCTGAACCTGTTTGGAATTGGCGGCGTTGGCGTGGCGCAGTTTGCCACCGGGCGGCTTCATGCCGCTACTGGAGGCGCCGGGCCCGCTGCGCCTTATACGGCCATTTTCGGGTTCTTTGCCATAACAGTTGCGATTGGCTGCCTGATTTACCTATTCAGCCGCGACAGCATAGACTGATGCCAATCAACCCTGAACAGGAGATCACAGTGCGGGAAATTGAGGTCATCGCGCCCAACCTGAAACACAGCCTGTCAGGCGTGACCACAACGATCATTCGGCTTTTACCGATCCAACGCGACCTGATCGAAATTCGCGCGACAGGACCCGGACTGCCCGACGATCTGCCGCACATCCGGCTTTGGAAGGTTCCGTTTCTGTCGAACCGGGTGCAACGGGTCTGGCATGCCCGGCGCAACACCGAGATGCTGGCAGGACTGGTGCTGAAACATCTGTTCCGGCGCAATTTCCGTCTGCTCTTCACTTCGGCCGCGCAGCGCGATCATTCGGGGTTTACCAAGTGGCTGATCTCGAAGATGGATGCGCTGATCGCGACCACACCGCAGGCGGCTTCGTTTCTGAAACACCCAGCAACTGTCATCATGCACGGAGTGAACACGGACCTGTTTCATCCCGCACAATCCAAGCAAGCCCTGCGCCAGAAGCTCGGTCTGCCCGATGGCGTTCTGATCGGCTGTTTTGGCCGTATCCGCCCGCAAAAGGGCGTGGACCTTCTGGTGGACGCCGCAATCGAGGTTCTGCCGTCCCACCCTGATGCGCAGATTATCTTCACCGGCCGGACCACCAAAGAGTTCGAAGGCTTTCAGCAGGAACAGGAACAAAAGCTCAAGGCCGCCGGGTTGGCGGACCGGGTGCATTTTCTGGGCGAGCGTCCGTGGGAAGAGATCGTGGAAACCTATCGCGCGCTGGACCTGTTCGTGGCCCCGGCACGGCACGAAGGCTTCGGCCTGACCCCGCTCGAGGCGATGGCGTCGGGTGTGCCTGCCATCGCCTGTCACGGTGTTGGCGCATTCAGCGCGCAGATCAAAGATGGTGTGACCGGCCGTCTGGTCGAGAAAGACAATGCAAAGGCGCTGGCGGGCGCGTTGCAGGACATGTTGGAAGACCGCGAAAAACTGGCGCTGGCCGGGCAGGCTGCACGGGCCCATGTCGAGAAGAATTTTCGAATCGAGGGCGAGGCAGAAGCCATCGTTCGGGTCTATCGATCCTTGTTGGAGGCGCATTGACCCGCCGCAACGGTGTCAAATTGGTGTTCCGCGCCGAAATTCGCTTCGATTAGTCTTTTTTCTTCGCCGCAACGCGGCTATGAACGCGCGTCCTTAGACTTCAGGAGACATGATATGGGCTATCGCGTCGTCGTCGTTGGCGCCACAGGCAATGTGGGCCGCGAAATGCTGAACATCCTGGCTGAACGCCAGTTCCCCGTAGACGAACTTGCCGCGCTGGCAAGCCGCCGTTCGCTGGGCACCGAGGTCAGCTTTGGCGACAAGACATTGACGACCAAGGATCTGGATACGTTCGATTTCAGCGGTTGGGACATCGCGCTGTTTGCCGTGGGTTCAGCGGCAACCAAGGACTATGCGCCCAAAGCCGCGGCTGCCGGCTGCGTGGTGATCGATAACTCGTCGCTGTATCGCTATGACCCTGACATTCCGCTGATCGTGCCGGAATGTAACCCGCAGGCGATCCACGACTACAAGAACAAGAACATCATCGCCAACCCCAACTGCTCGACCGCGCAGATGGTTGTGGCGCTGAAACCGCTGCATGACCGCGCCAAGATCAAGCGCGTTGTCGTGTCGACTTATCAGTCGGTTTCGGGCGCAGGCAAGGAAGGCATGGACGAGCTGTGGGATCAGACCAAGGCCGTGTACAACCCGATCAACGAGGTTGAGCCGAAGAAGTTCCAGAAGCAGATCGCTTTCAACGTCATTCCGCAGATCGACGTCTTCATGGAAGACGGCTCGACCAAGGAAGAGTGGAAGATGGTTGTCGAAACCAAGAAGATTGTCGATCCGTCGATCAAGGTCACGGCCACTTGCGTTCGTGTTCCGGTCTTTGTCGGCCATTCCGAGGCGGTGAATATCGAGTTCGAGGAATTCCTCGACGAAGACGAAGCCCGCGACATCCTGCGCGAGGCACCCGGCATCATGGTGATCGACAAGCGTGAGGCGGGCGGCTACGTCTCGCCCATTGAATGCGTTGGTGATTTCGCCACTTTCATCAGCCGCATCCGTCAGGACTCGACCGTTGAGAACGGTCTGAACCTGTGGTGTGTGTCGGACAACCTGCGCAAGGGTGCGGCCCTGAACGCCGTTCAGATTGCCGAGCTGCTGGGCCGTGAGGTTCTGAAAAAGGGCTGAATTCTTCCCATCCGAATGTACGAAGGGGCCGCTTCACATGAAGTGGCCCTTTTTTCTCGGCCCCGGCCCGGTGATAGGCCGGACGTTCGAGACCCTCACACCAGTTTCAACTGGACGTATACACCACAAAATGCACAGTGTTTGCCCTGAGCATTTCGATTGAGGCAGAACGTGCGTTTCCTGAACAACAACAGGTTTGCCCGATCCGCTATTCTGGGTTGTGCAACGCTTCTCATGGGTTTGGTGATCTTTGGATTCACCGGACGGTATTTTGCACCCGGTGACTCGGTCGCCCTGATGAGGCCCCAGATTGGCGTGCTGCTGATCGTCTTTGCCGCGATCCTCATGGCCGTGCGTGCCAGGGGTTTCGCGTTGGCCTCCCTTGCTTTCGCAGTGATTGCGGTGGGGTCCGTTGCCGCCGGGCTCGTACCTGTTTCAGACGAATGCGATGATCCTTGTGTGACCCTGTATCAAAAGAACCTGATGTCTGTGGCATGGCCCCGGTATTCCCTTGCCGACGACATCCTTTCTTCGGACGCGGACATCGTGACACTTCAGGAAGTTTCCAGCCACAACAGGCAATATATGGAAAACCTGTTCGGGAATTACCCGACATCGGCAATATGTGAGTTCAGGCCCGAGCAGAACGTTGCGATACTGACCAGACTGGCCATTGTTGAGGATTCAGAACTTTGCCTACAGGGGCTTGGACTGGTGGGTCTTCAGGTCATCGGTCCGGGTGGTCAGCCGGTTTGGGTTGTCTCCGTTCACCTCAACTGGCCCTACCCTTATGGCCAGTTCGAACAGAGCAAAAAGATCGCCCACCAAATCGAACAACTGGACGGCCCTGTTCTGATCGCCGGGGACTTCAACATGGCCCATTGGGGCAGCAGCGTGCGCCGTATCGGTATGGCTGCCGGCAATCACGTGTTTGGCGCAGTTATGAACACGCACATTCTTGGCAACTGGATGATGCCGATGCCGATCGACAATCTTTTGGTGCCCAATGGCACGACGGGCACGGCGGAACTGCGCCCGTTCATGGGATCCGACCATATGGGAATCAGGGCCCGCATCAGCCTGCCCTGAGAACTCATTTTTCAGCTTTTTAGAGCCTGTTTGTGCCTTACTGGCCGGATTCGACCAGTTCTTTGAGGTTGGAAAGCCCGCGCTCGTAATCCCCGCCGACCCATTCATCCATCATGAGCCCCATCCAGCGCGACATGGGGTTCATACCAAGATCACTTTCAAAGCCCCACGAAATCTCGGTCTGATCGCCTTCGGGCTGCAAAGTAAACGACGCACTTGCCGTCCCCATGGATCCGAAATCCAGCGCGGTTCTGACGAACTGGTTTTCAACGCTTTCGATGATTTCTTGTGATCCCGATCCGACTTGAGGATGCTCAGAGCTCCAGTTCAGGGTATTCCCGACGCCGGCTTCTGGGCCGCTGTAGGCCAGTTTGGTTTCCGGATCGCGCGACAGCCATGGCGACCATTTCTCGGTCGCCTGCATCGAGTTCACAAAAGGAAAGATGGCAGCAGCCGGCGCGTTGATGGTGACGCTTCGCGAGACTTCGGCCTTACCGGGCAGCAGATAGGACGCGCCCACCAGAACCAGTATCAATACAAGTAAAATCAGAAGAATTCGTTTTATCCATCGCATGGCTGTCTCCGATTCCAAGCAGAATAATCTCATGTTCAAAAACCGGCGGCGCCAGATTGGACCAGAGCCGCGCCAGCTTGACTTTGCCGCGCCACGCAAACGGAATTCAACATAAATTCGAAGAACTTTCCCGACCCAATGCAAGGTTTTGCAAAGATTATGGGGCGCATTCTCTGCCTGTGCCGTGGGGGCATGAACATAGGGGTGAACGTGGTGGATAATGTAATCACGCTGGAGCACACGGAATCCGTGCGGCTGGATCCGGATCGCATTGGCGGCTTGTGCCGTCAACTTGGTGACAAGAACGCGCTGGATGTCATGTGCCGAACCGTTGAAGAACTGGCCGTGCGGCTTTCGAAATGCGAACGTTTCTGGCGGCAACGCAACTGGGCCGATCTGCGCAAATGCGCCAGATCACTGGTGGCGATTGCCGATCAGATCGGAATGACGGCGCTGGCCCATGTGGCAAATGATGTGGCCCGGACAGTGGATGCCGGGGACGCCGTTGCCTCGGGGGCGACGCTGTGCCGTCTGATCCGTGTGGGCGAGCGGTCGCTGACGGCAATTTGGGATCAGCAGGATCTTTCCGTTTGACGGGGGTTGCAGGCGCGCGTCCGGTGGCTAGTCTGGGCGCGAACCGAGCCAGCCGAGAACCCTATGACCCTGTCCTTTGCACCTGCCTCTGAACCGTCCTTGCCGCTTCATGTGATCGAACAATCCCGGCTGGAGGACTGGCTTAAAAACCAGAGCGCGAAAGTGCAATCATGGATTGCCGTCAACGGTTTCACCGGTGCTTTGGGACAGGCCCTGTTGATACCAGACACTGATGGTGTGCCGGGCTGCGCAGTTGCGGGATACGGAACGGGCGCCACGCGGGCGCGCAAACGTTTTCCTCTGGCGGCCGCGGCCGAAGCGTTGCCGCAGAGCAATTACCACATAGCGTCAGGTGTACCCGAGGATGCGCTGGACACAGAAAGCCTTGGCTGGCTTTTGACCGGATACACATTTGATCGCTACGCCAGCCAGTCTCCTGTTGGTGCCAGGTTGGTTGCACCCGACGGGTTGGACAGCGCGCGGATTGAAGCGATCGCCGCCGCCGAGGCGCTGATCCGAGATCTTGTCAATACGCCAGCTTCCGACATGGGACCGGATCAGTTGCAGGCCGCCGCGGAAACGCTCGCGCAGGACTTTGGGGCCTCTTGCAACGTGATCGCAGGCAACGCTCTGCTGGAAAACAACTTTCCAATGATCCACGCTGTCGGTCGTGCCGCCGCGCAGGAACCTCGGCTGATCGAAGTGAACTGGGGCACCAGCGGCCCCAAACTGACACTGGTGGGCAAAGGTGTCTGTTTCGATACCGGTGGGCTGGATCTGAAACCGGCGGCGGCGATGGGACTGATGAAAAAGGATATGGGCGGGGCGGCCAATGTGCTGGGTCTGGCCCGCATGATCATGTCCCTGAACCTTCCGCTACAGCTTCGGGTCTTGATCCCTGCCGTGGAAAACGCGGTTTCGGGTAGTGCATTCCGTCCCGGCGACATCCTGACCTCACGCAAGGGGTTGACCGTCGAGATCAACAACACCGATGCAGAGGGGCGGCTGGTTCTGGCCGATGCCCTGACACTGGCAGATGAGGGGCAGCCGGACCTGCTGATCTCGATGGCCACGCTCACCGGCGCGGCGCGCGTTGCGGTCGGAGCGGATCTGGCTCCATTCTATACCGATGACGATGGCGCGGCGGAAATTCTGACCGGCGCGGCGCGGTTAGCGGCGGATCCCGTCTGGAGGATGCCGTTCCACGAACCTTATGAAGCCTTGATCGAACCCGGCATAGCAGATCTGGACAATGCCCCATCGGGCGGGTTCGCAGGTTCGATCACTGCGGCCTTGTTTCTGCGACGCTTTGCGGGCCAAAGTCGCTACATGCATTTTGACATCTATTCATGGCAACGCGCCAAGGAGCCGGGACGCAGCAAAGGTGGCCTTGGACAAGGCCCTCGGGCCTTGCTGGCCGCGTTGCCGGAGTTGTTGGACCTATGAGCCGTCTTCGCATCATCGAACCGGTTGTCGACCTTCTGCGCCAACCCAACGGACCGCGCGACCGTCAATTGCTGTTTGGTGATACGGTTGAGGTCCGTGAAAACCGGGAAGGGTGGAGCCGTATTACTTCGGACAAGGACGGGTATCAGGGCTGGGTTGCGACAGACCGTTTGGGGCCCGAGGCGTCACCGACCCACTGGATCATTGCCCCGTCGACTCATACCTATGAGCGGGCGGACATCAAAAGCGCGGATCGGGCATCGCTGAGTTTTGGCAGCAAGGTTCAAGCTCTTTCCAAGCAAAACGGGTTTCTTGAGACCGAGCTGGGGTTCATTCCGTCCACCCACGCCACCACAATTTCCGACACAGTGAATGACCCGGTTGCCGTAGCCGAACTGTTTTTGGGCACGCCCTATCTTTGGGGTGGCAACAGCCGGTTCGGCCTGGATTGCTCGGGGCTTGTTCAGGCCGGGTTGCTGGCCTGTGGCATTGCCTGCCCCGGTGACAGTGGCGATCAGGAAAGGGCGTTGGGACACCTGGTGCCGCAGGATGCACCCGCAAAACGGGGCGATCTGTTATTCTGGAAAGGACATGTGGCCTGGGTCAGCGGCAACAACATGCTGCTGCACGCCAACGCCCACGATATGGCGGTCGTATATGAACCGATGGATCGGGCCATTGCCCGTATCCGGGAACAAGGCGACGGGCCGGTTACGTCACATAAAAGGCTCTAATCCAGGTCAACCGCCCGGATCAGCTTCCGCTCAAGCACGCGCAACACGGTGCGCAGGTCATGGCCGCGTTTCAGAATGCGACCGTCCATGCCAATGACCGAGTACATTCCTTGCCGCTGACGAAGGCGGGGGTGTTTTTCCACCCGATAAATCGGATGCTCGGCCGTGCGTCGGAAGATCGAAAAAACTGCCGTATCCCGTAGGTTTGAAATGCCATAGTCGCGCCATTCTCCGGCGGCGACCATTCGGCCATAAACAGACAGGATCTGGGTCATCTCGCGCCGGTCAAAAGCGACTGGCATCTGAGCCGGGCTGGCAGAAAACCCGCTGGGTGGCTGCATGTTCATACTCTCAGCCTTGCCGGAAATTCTGTTTTAATCAACCCCGAGGCAGACACGCTGGTTCATTTTGCCTTGAACCTGTTACCTGCGGCCAACCTGCCGGCAGATCAGGATCACGGGCAACAATCCAACAGCCAGTATCACAAGCGAGGGTACGGCAGCCCCTTCCAGCCGCTCATCAGACGCCAATCTGTAAGCCTGCACTGCCAGCGTGTCGAAGTTGAAGGGCCGCATGATCAGCGTCGCGGGCAGTTCCTTCATGACATCGACAAACACGATCAGCAGCGCGGTCAGCAGCGATGGCGTCAGAATCGGCAGGTGCACCCGCCGCAGCGTCGCCAGCGGCGTCTGGCCCAAAGACCGCGACGCGGCATCCATATTTGCGTGAACCGTGCTTTGTCCGCCTTCATAGGCGCTGAGCGCGGCGGCCAGAAACCGCACCATATACGCCGCGACCAGCAACCAGATCGAACCGGTGATCAGCAACCCGGTCGAAATATCGAAGGTCTTGCGCATCCACGCGTCCAGCGCGTTGTCGAACCCGGCAAAAGGCACGATCAGACCGACCGCAATGACACCGCCCGGAACCGCGTATCCCAGCCGCGCCAGATAAGCCGCCGCTGACGAGACGCGCCCCGGTCTCAGGCGCTGATAAAAGCCCACGCAAATGGCGGCGAACACGGTCACCACAGCGGCTATACCGGCCAAAGTTAGTGAGTTCTGGATGAACCCGATATAGCGCCGCGACAAAAGGTTCTGTTCTGAGGTCATCCCCATCTGCACCAGTATGATCACCGGCAGAAGAAAACCCAGGACGACCGGAATGATGCACAGGACAAATGCCCCGACCGACTGCCAGCCTTTCAAATGTGCTGTTGGCAGCGCGGCGTGGCTTTTACCGGCCTGATAGTATTTGGCTTTGCCGCGCTGGGTCCGTTCGGCTACGGCCATCAGCAGCGCGAACCCTAGCAGGCACAGGGCCAGTTGAGCGGCTGCAGCGCGGTCGCCTATGGAAAACCAGCTTGTATAGATCCCGGTGGCAAAAGTCTGAACGCCGAAATAGGCGACTGTTCCAAAATCGGCGATGGTCTCCATCACTGCCAGCAGAACACCGCCAGCAATTGCCGGGCGCGCCATCGGCAGGGACACGCGCCAGAATGCCATCCACGGGCTGTTGCCCAACGCCCGGGCCGCCAGAAAGGCCGAGCCGCTTTGCTGTATGAACGCCGCGCGCGCCAGCAGATAGACATAGGGATACAGTACCAGGATCAGCATGACCGCCGCGCCTTCGGTCGAGCGGATTTCGGGGAACCAGTAGTCGCGTGGCCCCCAACCCGTTATTTGCCGCAGGTTGGTTTGAACAATGCCGGGGTGATCCAGAATAAAGGTGTAAGCATAAGCCAGAACATAGGCCGGAAAGGCCAGGGGCAGAACCAGAGCGATCTCGAGAAGTCGCACACCGGGAAAGCGTGTCATGGTCACAAGCCACGCGGCACCGACACCGATCGAAAAGGTCCCCGCCGAAACCAGGACCACCAGAACCGCCGTGGTCAGCGCGTATCCGGGCAGAACCGTGGACATCAGATGCGAGATCGTGGCCGTACCACCGGTTGCGGCCGCCAGAACAACCGCCACCATCGGCAGCAGACAGGCCGCAGCCACAAAAAGAGCGACCCCGCCGACAATCCTGGTGCCCAATACGCCGCGGTTGCGGGATCCGTGTTCTGAATACTCTATTTCGGCCATTGTCCCGGCTAACGAGTGGCAAATGCGCAGGTTTGGTCTTTCATTGACCAAAACGCTCCGAAAAGCCAGTAGGCGGGGCAACAATTCTGCGGCACTTACTGCCGCAGACTGTTCCGATGCGTCATTCGTAGACGCGCTGATCCTCGATAACCAGCCCATCCTTGGGAAGCGAGCCGGGTGCAACCACCTCGACCGCGCCCTTCAGCTTCAGGACCTCGACGACCGATTTGGCATAGGCCGCGTCGTTTTCGCAGGGGCTTTCGATCTGAACCGTCATCATGTCCATCTCGCCCTGGCGGGCTGCAATCACGCGCGCTTTGACGATTTCCTCGTGCTTGTCCACCAGCGCCGCAACCTGTTCCGGACGCACGAACATGCCCTTGATCTTGGTGGTCTGATCGGCGCGGCCCATCCAGCCCTTGATGCGGGTATTTGTCCGCCCGCAAGGGGACTGGCCCGGCATGATGGCCGACAAGTCACCGGTGGCAAAGCGGATCAGCGGGTAATCCGGGTTGAAGGTCGTGACCACAACCTCGCCAACCTCGCCGGGTGCAACCGGAATTCCGGTGCCGGGGGTGACGATCTCGACGATGACATGTTCGTCGATGATCATCCCTTCCATCGCGGCACTTTCATAGGCGATGTTGCCCAAATCCGCCGTGGCATAGCATTGCAGGCAGGAAATACCCCGGTCGGCATAGTCCTGCCGCAATGAGGGAAACAGCGCACCCCCGCCCACAACCGCCTTCGAGAAATTCAGCGAAACGCCCATCTCGTCAGCCTTATCCAGGATCACTTTCAGGTAATCGGGCGTTCCCGCATATGCGGTGCATCCGATATCACGGGCAGCAGTGACCTGAAGCTCGGTCTGGCCGGTGCCCGCTGGCAACACGGCAGCGCCGACGGCCCGCGCGCCGTTCTCAAAGATCATTCCGGCCGGTGTCAGATGATACCCAAAACAGTTCTGCACGATGTCTCCGGGTCCGACTCCGGCGGCGTGCAGAAACCGGCCCATGCGCCACCAGTCGTGATCCGTGCTGCCCGGTTCGTATATCGGACCCGGTGATTGAAACACATGGTGGAAATGACGCGCCGGTTTTACCGTGAACCCACCAAATGGCGCACGTGCGGCCTGCCCCTGTGTCAGGTCGGACTTCCGCAAAACCGGCAGCTTCGCCAGATCCTCGATCGTGGCAACCGCGTCGACATCCGCATCCGCAAAATGAGCCGCAAATCCCGGTGCCGATTTCGCCCGCTGCAATTGCGCGCGCAATGCCTGGGTCTGATCAGACAAACGTTGATCGGCCGAGCGGGTTTCGAGTGCATCGAAGTAAGTCATCGCCAAATCCTCCATCCGCTCACAGCCACCGCTTGCGGCGGCGATAAGAGCGCACATCCCGAAAGCTCTTGCGGCCTTCGTCCGACATGCCGAGATAGAATTCCTTTACATCCGGGTTTTCGCGCAATTCTGCGGCGGGGCCGTCCATCACGACGCGACCCGATTCCAGAATGTATCCATAATGCGCAAACCTAAGCGCGACATTGGTGTTCTGTTCGGCCAGCAGGAAGGACACGCCTTCTTTCTCGTTCAGATCCTTCACAATGCCGAAAATCTCTTCGACCAGCTGCGGCGCCAATCCCATCGACGGTTCGTCCAGCAGGATTGTCTCGGGCCGGGACATCAGCGCCCGTCCCATCGCAACCATCTGCTGCTCGCCACCCGAGGTATAACCGGCCTGGCTTCGGCGGCGTTCCTTGAGGCGGGGGAAATATGTGTAGACCAGCTCAAGGTCCTGCTGAATCGCGGCCTTGCCATCCTTGCGGGTATAGGCACCGGTCAGCAGGTTTTCCTCGACCGTCAGGTGTTCAAAGCAATGGCGGCCCTCCATCACCTGGATCACGCCTTTCTGCACCAGATCAGCCGGATCGCTTTCGTGAACACTGGTTCCGCGATATTTGATGGAACCTTTGGTCACCTCGCCCCGTTCGGAATGCAGCAGGTTTGACACCGCCTTGAGCGTCGTCGTCTTGCCTGCACCATTGCCACCCAGCAGGGCCGTGATACCGCCCTTGGGCACAGTCAGGCTGACGCCTTTCAGCACGAGGATCACATGGTTGTAGATCACCTCGATATTGTTGACTTCAAGCAGGGTTTCCGCCTGCACGTCAGTGGTTTGTGCCGCATCCAGCATCAGCGTGTTTCCTCATGCCTGCCCCATCCGGGGCGGTTCATCAGGAGCGGCAGGCACGCCGCCGCTCCGATTGTTTGGCGACCCCGGATCGCTCCGGGACGCGGAGTCTTCTCTTATTCGCAGCGGGGTGCGACGTTGTTTTCAGCCGCGTACGCGTTAGAATCTTCCGCAACCAGCGCGCCGATCACTTCGCCATCGGTTGGCTTGAAGTCGGAAATCAGGCTCCAGGTCTTGGTGCCGGCATCCCATTGGGACACACCGATCAGGCCGGGGCCACCATGGTTGTCACACGACACCTGGAAGGTTGGGCCAAAGTTCGGCATGCCCAGTGCGGCCATACGCTCTTCGGTGATGTTGAGGTTCTCCATCGCGTCGCGCACCATGCCCGGTGTAACATCGCCAGTTCCGTTGGCCTCTTGCGCGTCCTTGATCGCTTCGGCGGCCAGCATCGCGGAATAGAGACCGCGGTTGTACAGAACGGTACCGACCTGATCGCCTGCGCCTGCGGCCTTACCGGCATCGACAACATGCGTTTTGATGTCATCGAATACAGGGAAGTCATTACCGACCGCGTGGAAGGTGACGGCCTTGTACCCGTTCGCCTTGTCGCCTGCGGGCAGCACGTCATGCTGCGCACCCGACCACCAGACGCCGATGAAATTTTCCATCGGGAAACGGATGTTCGCGGCTTCCTGGATTGCGACCTGGTTCATCACGCCCCAACCCCACATCAGAACGTAGTCCGGCTTTTCGCGGCGGATTTGCAGCCATTGCGACTTTTGCTCCTGACCGGGGTGATCTACCGGCAGCGTGGACAGTTCAAAACCGTGCTTCTTGGACAGCTCTTCCAGCGTGCGGATCGGCTCTTTGCCGTAGGCCGAGTTGTGATAGACCAGCGCGATTTTCTTGCCGTTCAGATCACCGCCATTTTCTTCCAGCAGATAGTTCACCGCGCCCGAGGCGCCGTCCCAGTAATTGGCGGGATAGTTGAAGACATGGCTGAACACCTTGCCGTTGCGGGCCGAAGTCCGGCCATATCCCATGGTGTGAAGCGGGATGTCATCGGCCGTCACTTTCGGGATGAGCTGATAGGTGATGCCGGTCGACAGCGGTTGATAGATCAGCGCGCCCTCGCCCTTGGTCGATTCATAGCATTCCACACCCTTTTCGGTGTTGTAGCCGGTCTCGCATTCGACAACACGAACGGGAACACCGCCGATACCGCCATCCCTCTCATTCAACAGAGTGAAATAGTCGTTGTAGCCGTCCGAGAACGGAATACCGCCCGCAGCATAAGGCCCTGTGCGATAGCTGAGGTCCGGGATCACAAGATCCGCCAAAGCGGGCCCTGCGGCCATCAGAGCGCCCAGCGCCATAGTTGCCAGTTTCTTGTTCATCGGGTGTTTCCTCCCTTGGTTATTCCGATGCGGTTTCGGGCTTTGCACCCGTCTTATGATTGGGCCGGTTCCGTTTAGTGCGGGAACGGCCAGAGTCTGAGTTTTTCCTTGGCCACGCGCCACAGCTGCGCCAGCCCGTGTGGTTCCAGGATCAGGAACATGATGATCAGCGCACCGACGATCACAAGCTGAAGATGCGCCACGATATCGGTGGGCCAGCCCAGAACGTCGACCCCGACGACCTTCAGAACCACCGGCAACAGCACAAGAAACGCAGCCCCGGCAAAGGATCCGAAAATAGAGCCTAATCCGCCGATAATCACCATGAACAGCACCAGGAACGACTTCTGGATGCCGAACACCTCGCCCACTTCGACCGCGCCCAGATAGACCGCAAAGAACAGCGCACCAGCTATGCCGACAAAGAACGAACTGACGGCGAAGGCGCTGATCTTGGCCTTCAGCGGGTTCACCCCGATGATTTCGGCTGCGATGTCCATGTCACGGATCGCCATCCATGTGCGCCCGGTGGTGCCGCGCGTCAGGTTGCGGGCAATCAGCGCGCTGACCGTCAGGAAGATCAGGCAGAACAGATAGGTCGCCCAGGCCGGAGCATTCGGCCCCGTGATGATGATGCCGAACACATCACGTTCGGGCGCATTGATCTGACCCGAAGCGGAATAGTTGTAGAACCACGGCACCCGGTTGAACAGCCAGACCAGAAAGAACTGCGCCGCCAGCGTGGCCACCGCCAGATAGAACCCTTTGATCCGCAGCGAAGGCAGACCGAACAGCACACCCACGATGGCCGTAATGCCTCCGGCAAGCAGGACATGGATGAACAGGCTGACATCGGGAAAGGCCGTCATCAGCTTGTAACAGGCATATGCGCCCACAGCCATGAACCCGCCGGTCCCCAGCGATACCTGCCCGCAATAGCCCACCAGAATGTTCAGCCCGATGGCCGCGATTGCGTAGATCAGGAACGGCAACAGCAGCGCGTTGGCCCAATAATCGTTGATGATGAACGGAATGATCCCGAACGCCACCGCCAGCACCACGTAGTAGCGGTACCGATCAAACTTGATCGGGAAAGTCTGGCTGTCATCCACGTACGAGACTTTGAAGTCCCCGGCTTCACGATAGAACATGTCTTACTTTCCCCATTCTTCCTGCGCCCGGTTCCGGGTCGCAGCGTCCAATTGTTTTGAAGACTTGGCGTAACCGCTCTGCTCGGTGTTGCGCACCAGTTTCATATAGGCCAGCACGCCCGTCACCAAACCGGCAAACGCCAGGATCGCGGCGATCATCAACTGGCCGTCCGTCAGCCCCTCGGCTGTGATCGCGATGTAGCCGAAGGCCCAGAACCCGGCCCAGGCGATGACGTTAATGATGGCGATCAGCTTCTGCACGACCTAAACCCTTTCGATGATCTTCTCACCGAACAGACCCTGAGGCCGGAACACGAGGAAGATCAGCGCCAGAACATAGGCGAACCAGTTCTCGGTCGCGCCGCCCACCATCGGGCCGATCGCGAATTCGAACAGCTTCTCTCCCACACCGATGATCAGCCCGCCCACGATCGCGCCGGGGATCGAGGTGAACCCGCCCAGCATCAACACCGGCAGCGCCTTGAGCGCGATCAGCGACAATGAGAACTGCACGCCGGACTTGGTGCCCCACATGATCCCTGCGACCAGTGCCACGAATCCGGCCACCGACCAGACCATGACCCAGATGAAGTTCAGCGAAATGCCGACCGACAGCGCGGCCTGGTGATCATCCGCCACGGCGCGCATCGCCCGGCCCTGTTTGGTGTACTGGCTGAAGGTCACCAGCGCCGCCACCAGCAGCGCCGCAATGACCGTCGCCACGATATCCAGATTGTCGATGAAGAAGCCGTAATCAAAGATGTTGAACGTCGTCTCGTCAATCCACAGGTTGATACCCTGCGGCAGGCCAACATCCAGCGTCTTGATCTCGGATCCCCACATCAGGTCGGCCACGCCTTCAAGGAAATAGGCCAGACCGATGGTCGCCATGAACAGAATGATTGGCTCCTGCCCGACCAGATGGCGCATGACGAACCGCTGCACCGCCCAGGCCAGCAAGACCATCACCGCCATTGTCAGAATGATCGCCAGCAACGCGGGCACGTTCCAGCCGAAATAGTGGACATGGGTGCCGAAGATCGCGTTGATCAGATGCGCAAAGGGCACCTGACCGTTCATGATCCCGACCAGTGTCATCGCCGCAAACAGGGCCATAACCCCTTGCGCGTAATTGAAAATCCCGGACGCCTTGTAGATCAGCACAAAGCCCAGCGCGACCAGTGCATAAAGCACCCCGGCCATCAGACCGTTGAGGATGACCTCCATCGCAAATACGAGTTGTTCAGGCATGTCAGCCCCTCCCCAATTCTGCCAAGGCTTCAGTCATGGCTGACCCCCAGATAGGCGTCGATGACTTCCTGATTGTTGCGCACCTCGTCGGGTGTGCCGTCGCCGATCTTCTTGCCGTAATCCATCACGACCACCCGGTCGCTAAGGTCCATCACCACGCCCATGTCGTGTTCGATCAGGGCAATCGTGGTGCCGAACTCGTCATTCACGTCGAGGATAAAGCGGCTCATGTCCTCTTTCTCTTCGACATTCATGCCCGCCATCGGTTCATCCAGCAGCAACAGCTTGGGTTCCGCAGCCAGCGCACGGGCCAGCTCGACGCGTTTTTTCAACCCGTATGGCAAGCGCGCCACGGGCGTCTTTCGGATGTGTTGAATTTCAAGAAAGTCGATTATCTTCTCGACTGCCTCACGGTTCTCGACCTCTTCCGCCTCGGCCTTACCCTTCCAAAACGCCTGCTGCAGGACGTTGGTCTTCATGAAGTTCAGGCGGCCGGTCATCACGTTGTCCAGCACGCTCATCCCCTCGAACAGGGCGATGTTCTGGAACGTGCGCGCAATGCCCTGGCGCGCCACTTCGTAGGGGCGCATCGCCGGGCGTTTCGATCCGTGGAACCAGACCTCACCCTCCTGCGGAACATAGAACCCGGAAATCACGTTCAGCATCGAGGATTTACCGGCCCCGTTCGGGCCGATGATCGCGCGAATTTCACCTTCGCGGATGTCAAACGAGATATCCTTGATCGCCACGACGCCGCCAAAGCGCAAGGTGATGTTCTTCATCTCCATCACCACACCGCCGATCTTGCGGCCGTCTTCGGTGACATATCCTTCGGAATTATCCAGCATCAGTCGCTCCCTGACGTTTGGAAAAACGGGACGGCGGGCGGGGCGATGACCGCAGGTCGAGCGGCGTACGACCGGCCCTCATTCTGCCGCCACCTTGTGCTGCGCGACAGGCACGACCGGCGCATCGACAATCTTCAAGGTCGCGCTGATCGCGCCTTTGCGGCCATCCTCATAGGTCACTTCCGTGGTCGTCGAAATGCTCTCGGACCCATCATAAAGTGCCTGGATGATGTCGTGGAACTTCTCTTCAACGAAGCCGCGCCGCACCTTGCGGGTCCGGGTCATTTCACCGTCATCCGCATCCAGTTCCTTGTGCAGAACCACAAAGCGATGCACCTGGCAGCCCGACAACATTTCGTCAGCGGCCACAGACTTGTTGACCTCTTCCACATGGCCGCGAATCGTCTCTAACACACGGGGATGCGCCGCCAGTTCCTGATAGGACGCATAGGCCACGTTGTTACGTTCGGCCCAGTTGCCGACAGCGGTCAGGTCGATATTGATGAAGGCCACGCAGCGATCCTTGCCGTTGCCGAACAGGACAACTTCAAGAATGTCAGGAAAGAACTTCAATTTGTTTTCGACATATTTCGGCGCGAACATGGACCCGTCGGCCATTTTGCCCACATCCTTGGCGCGGTCGATGATCCGCAGATGGCCGCTGCTTTCTTCGATAAATCCGGCATCCCCGGTCGCCACCCAACCTTCGGCATCTTTGGTCGATGCAGTCGATTCCGGGTTGTTGTAATACTCGACGAACACACCGGGCGAGCGGTAGTGAATCTCGCCCTTGTCGTCGATCTTCAGTTCGACATCCGGCGCAGGGACGCCAACCGTGTCGGCCCGAACCTCTCCATCCGGCTGAACGGTGATAAAGACCGTCGCTTCGGTCTGGCCGTAAAGCTGTTTCAGATTGATGCCCAGCGAGCGGTAGAAATCGAAAATCTCCGGCCCGATTGCCTCACCCGCCGTGTAGCCGACGCGAAAGCGACCGTAACCAAGCGTGTCCTTCAGCGGACCATACACCAGCAGATTGCCCAGCGCGTATTTCATCCGGTCGCCGAAACCCACCGGCTTGCCGTCCAGCAGCAGGCCTCCGACCTTCTTGGCATGCGCCATGAAGTGGTGGAACATGCGCTGCTTCAGTTTGCTCGCATCCTCCATCCGGATCATCACGTTGGTTAGCTGCGTCTCGAACACGCGCGGCGGGGCAAAGAAGTAGGTCGGTCCGATCTCGCGCAGGTCCGTCATCATCGTGTCGGCGCTTTCAGGGCAGTTCACGCAGAAGCCGCACCAATAGGCCTGTCCGATCGAAAAGATGAAATCCCCAACCCACGCCATCGGCAGATAGGACAGAATGTCTTCGTTCCGTGTCAGATGATCGAAATCGGCCGAGTTCTTGGCGCTCTCGATCACGTTGCGGTTCGACAACACCACGCCCTTGGGCTTGCCGGTGGTGCCCGAGGTGTAAAGCATCACACATGTGTCGTCATAGGTGATCTCGGAGATGCGCTTGTCCAACTCCTCATCGAACCGCGCATGGCCGGCGCTGCCCTCGGCCATGATATCGGCCAAAGCGTTCATCTGACTATGGTCGTATTTCCGCATCCCCCGCTTGTCGGTATAGAGGATGTGTTTGACCTGATCCATTTTTCCCTGGATTTCGATGACCTTGTCGACTTGCTCCTGATCACCGCAGACGACGTATTTCGCGCCGCAATGTTCCAGAACATAGGCCATCTCTTCGGCGACTGAATCCTGATAGAGAGGCACCGGAACCGCGCCCACCATCTGGGCCGCGACCATGGACCAGTAATGCGCCGGGCGGTTGCGGCCGATAACCGCGATATGGTCGCCCTTCTCGACGCCAAGCTCCAGAAAACCCAGCGCGATGGCGCGGATTTCCCGGGCCGCTTCTGCCCAGGTCCAGCATTGCCAGATCCCGAATTCTTTTTCCCGATAGGCCGGGGCATCCCCGAACCGGGTCACATTGCGGTGTAACAGCGCCGGAAGAGACTGCATCCCTTCGGCGCCCGACTGCGTCTGAGCCAATCTTTTCTCCTCCCCATCCGACCCCTCTCCCCGGGGACGGAAATGGCGGTTCCGGAACAGGGTCCGAACGCCAATGCCCCGATTTGGGACAGTGGCACAGTCAGCGTCAACTTTTTCCTGATGTTTTCTCAATTCTTACGAATTGTAACAGGGGTAGAGTGGTGATCTTCTGATTTGCACCAAACTTACAAGCAACGAAATTATGCCTCCGGGAAAAGCGGGGCGGAAAACGGGCCGTTGGCACACGGACAGATCCAGCAGACCGGCTGATACCGCTTCAAAGTTTTCCGGGAGCCATCGACGGGGCGTTGTGACGACCAACAGATCGGACTGGAAAACCAATTCCCTTTCATGGAAAAGTTCCGTCAAAGCCGAGGCGAGTGATGCAACTGTATGAAATATCTCACGCTGGTGAACGAACACGGAATTGGAGATTACAGTGAGTGGCGAAAATAACAAACCGATCCCGGCACATGTGGAACTAGATCCCGATCACGAAGACGCCATCGTTCGGTGGTGCAACAGGATGATCCGCCACGGTGTCAGAGCATTGTCAGTGCTCATGCTCGGAATCATTCTGATGGCTATTATAGACGCAGGTTTCACAACATTTCAGAAGTTGCTGGAACCGCCTGTCTACATCTTGGAAGTCAGTGACCTTCTTACAGTTTTTAGCGCTGTATTGGTCGTTCTTATCGCAATTGAGATCTATACAAATATCACGCTCTATCTGACCGCTGACGTCATCCACATCAAGCTTGTGGTCGCGACGGCCTTGATGGCGGTCGCACGAAAAATCATCACGCTCGACGACAAGAATCTGGAGCCGCAGTACTTTCTTGGTTACGCGGCAATCGGCCTAGCCTTGGGCGTAACATACTGGCTTATCGCGAGAAAACCGTGAGTCCAACTGCTCGTTTGTGTCCGACGCACCGGTGAAGCCGTTTGCTTGGCCTGCTCGGAGTCTGACCCCTCCATCGGAAAGTTGCGGTTGGGCCATTCGATCTGGGTCGGCACAATGCGATCTGCTGGATTTTCCTTTAGGGCGTGACGGCTTGGTGTCGTTTACCAGAAGGGCGCAGTTTGTGCTGACCATTTGCGAAAAGAAACAGCTGCCAGGTCCACGTTCCCGACATCCAGACTGATCACCCTGAATGCCCTTTGCATTCCACTTATAACCAGTCCCGCAAGATCGGGATCAGCGGCACATCTGCGGCAGGCATGGGGTAGTTGCGCAAGTCGTTGGCGCGGACCCATTTCAGCGCCTGCCCTTCTTTCGACTGCGGGATGCCCTGCCATTTGCGGCAGGCGAACAACGGCATCAGCAGATGGAAGTCACTATAGCTGTGACTGGCAAAGGTCAGTGGGGCCAGGCAGGACGCCCAGGTGTCGATACCCAGTTCTTCGTGCAATTCGCGGATCAGCGCGGCCTCGGGGGTTTCGCCGGGTTCGATCTTGCCGCCGGGGAACTCCCACAGACCGGCCATGGATTTGCCTTCCGGGCGCTGCGCCAGCAGAACCCGGCCTTCGATATCGATCAGAGCGACCGCAGACACCAATACGGTTTTCATGGTCGCACTCCCGGACGCAAAACCGGGCTCCACTTTTGCTGGAATTGCTCCGGTTTCACGAGCGATAATCCGCGTTGATCTCGATATAGCCGTGGGTCAGATCGCAGGTCCAGACGGTGGATTTGCCCTCGCCCAGCCCAAGATCAACGGCAATCACCAGATCCTGACCTTTCATATATGCGGCCGCGTCTTCTTCGCGGTAATCCGGGCTGACCCAACCTTTTTCAGCCACCAGAATGTCACCGAAAGAGATGCTCAGAAGGTCACGGTCTGCCGCGGCACCGGACTTACCAATAGCCATGACCACACGGCCCCAGTTCGGGTCCTCGCCCGCGATGGCCGTCTTGATCAGCGGAGAGTTGGCGATAGCCAGCCCATGCACCTTGGCATCCGCATCCGAGGCCGCACCAGTCACGCGAATTTCCACGAATTTCGTGGCGCCTTCACCGTCGCGCACCACTTGCTGTGCCAGATCCAGCATGACGCCTTCCAGCGCCTCTGCAAACGCCCCATTGCCGGTGGCATCCATCCCCGAGGCCCCCGTCGCGCACAACAGCAGACTGTCCGAAGTCGAGGTGTCGCTGTCGACAGTGATGCAGTTGAACGTCCGGTCCGTCTGCGCGCCCAGCATCGCCTGCAGTGCCGATTGCTCGACCCGGGCATCCGTGAAGATGTAGACCAGCATCGTCGCCATGTCCGGCGCGATCATGCCGGAGCCCTTGGCAATCCCTGCAATAGAGACTGTTTTGCCGTCAATCGCAACCTGCGCCGATGCCCCTTTCGGGAAAGTATCGGTGGTCATGATGGCGCGGGCGGCATCCTCGATCGCATGCCGGCTGAGCCCCGCCTTCAGCGTCTCAAGCTGGGCCACGATGCGTTCATGCGGCAGCGGTTCACCAATCACGCCGGTTGATGAGGTAAAGACCCGTTCGACCGGAACGCCGGTGGCCTTGGAAACGGCCTGGGTTACTTCTGCCACCGAGGTCTGGCCATAATGGCCGGTGAAGGCGTTGGCATTGCCCGAGTTCACAACGATCGCTGCCGGTCCTTCGCTGGATCCGCCAATCTTGTTCTGACAATCCAGCACCGGGGCCGCGCGGGTCGCCGAGCGGGTGAATACCCCGGCCACGGATGTGCCCGGATCCAGCACTGCCAGCATGACATCGGTACGACCCTGATAGCGCACACCGGCCTCAACCGTCGCGAAACGCACGCCGTCGATGGCCGGAAGGTCGGGGAAGGCCGCAGGTGCCAGCGGCGACACTTTAGTGATATTGGCCAAGGGGATTACTCCTGAATCAGATCCAGCTGCCGCATGATTTCCGGACCGGCACCTTCCAGCGCCGGACGCTCGATCTGGGCTTTCTGGGTCAGTTCGTCGATACGGGCCTGAATGGCTTCCTGCTGGATGGATTGGGCCAGTTCATTGCGAACATCGGCAAGTTCGGGGGCCTCGGACTTGCGCTGATCGTTCAGGATGATCACGTGCCAGCCGAACTGGGTCTGCACAGGATCCGAGATCTGGCCTACTTCCAGTTCCAGCACGGCGGCCTCAAACTCGGGCACCATGCGACCCTTGCCGAACCAGCCCAGCACGCCGCCATTGGGGCCAGACGGGCCGGTGGATTTTTCCCTGGCGAGCTCCGCGAAATCCGCGCCATCGTCCAGCTGGGTCTTGATTTCCTTGGCCTCATCCTCGGTTTCTACCAGAATGTGGCTGGCCTCGTACTCGTCCTCGCCTTCAAACTCGGCGATCTGCGCATCATAGGCGGCCTGAATCGACTCGTCCGTCACCAGACCGCCGGTGATTTCGGCAACCGTCTGCACGGCCCTCAGCGAACGTTCCTCGTTCTTGAGCGTCAGGGCGTTGTAGGTGGAAAGGCCTTCCTGTTCCTGGCTGAGCAATTGCTGCTGGACCAGCTGCTCGACGATGAAGTCAAAGAGGACCTGGTCTTCCATCTGCTGGTATTGCTGCGGCAGGCTTGCGGCGGTGGCGATCACGTGACCCAAAGTGATCTCGTCCCCGTTGACGCGCGCAACCACAGTGGTCGCATCCGGCTGGGTCTGGGCGGCCAGTGGCAGGGCCATCACGGCGGCCAGGGCCAGCGATGGCAGAAAAGTGAGGCCTTTGGGCATTGAATTATCCTATTTCCATGCCGCGACAGGGCGCAGCGTTGACACTCTGGAACCTGCCGCTTACATCGCTTTGAAGCCTTGGACAGGGCCGCCTTTCACCCCCCGTATCTATGGGTTGCGCGCAAGGTGGGCAAGCCTGTCGCAACCAAGACAAGAACAGATCCGCTGGAGTGAACATGCTGGGACTCGGAACGCTTGCCAAAAAGGTGTTCGGAACACCGAACGACCGCAAGATCAAGGCGACCCGCCCGCTGGTCGAAAAGATCAACGCGCTGGAGCCGGAGTTTGAGAAACTGTCGGATGAGGGTTTGATCGAGAAGACCAAAGAGCTGCGCCAACGCGCGCTGGATGGCGAGAGCCTGGATGCCTTGCTGCCCGAAGCTTTTGCCAACGTGCGCGAAGGAGGAAAGCGGGCTCTGGGTCTGCGGGCATTCGACGTGCAGCTGATGGGCGGCGCGTTCCTGCATCAGGGCAACATCTCGGAAATGAAAACGGGTGAGGGAAAGACGCTGGTCGCCACCCTCCCGGCTTATCTGAACGCGCTGACCGGCAAGGGTGTGCACGTGGTCACGGTGAACGAATACCTGGCCAAGCGTGACGCGGAATGGATGGGCAAGGTTTTCTCGGCCGTAGGCATGACGACCGGTGTGATCTGGTCCGGTCAGCCGGACGAAGAGAAAAAGGCGGCCTATGCCTGCGACATCACCTATGCCACCAACAATGAGCTGGGCTTCGACTACCTGCGCGACAACATGAAGGCGGACCTGAACGACGTCTATCAGAAGCACCATAATTTCGCGATCGTGGACGAGGTCGACTCGATCCTGATCGATGAGGCGCGGACACCGCTGATCATCTCGGGTCCATCACAGGACCGGTCGGACCTGTATACCGCGATCGATACGCTGATCCCGTTGCTGCAGGACGATCACTATTCGCTGGACGAAAAGTCGCGCTCGGTGACCTTTACCGATGAAGGCAACGAGTATCTTGAGCAGCAGTTGCTGGCAAACGACCTGATCCCTGAAGGTCATTCGCTGTACGACCCCGAAAGCACGACCGTGGTGCATCACGTCAACCAGGGCCTGCGCGCGCACAAGCTGTTTCAGCGCGACAAGGACTACATCGTCCGCGACGGCAATGTGGTACTGATCGACGAATTTACGGGCCGGATGATGCCGGGCCGCCGGTTGTCCGAAGGCCTGCATCAGGCCATCGAAGCCAAGGAAGGCGTGCAGATTCAGCCCGAGAACGTGACCCTGGCCAGCGTGACGTTCCAGAATTACTTCCGTCTTTATGACAAGCTGGGCGGCATGACCGGTACCGCGCTGACCGAAGCCGAGGAATTTGCCGAGATCTATGGGCTGGGTGTGGTCGAAGTTCCGACCAACAAGCCGATCGCCCGTCTGGACGAAGACGATCAGGTCTATCGCACCGCCCCCGAGAAATACGACGCGATGATCAAGGAAACCAAAAAGGCGGTCGAGAAGGGCCAGCCGGTTTTGCTGGGCACCACCTCGATTGAAAAATCAGAGGTGCTGAGCCAGATGCTGACCGAGGAGGACATTCAGCACAACGTGCTAAACGCCCGCCAGCACGAGCAGGAAGCGCAAATCGTCGCCGAAGCGGGTCGTCTGGGCGCGGTGACCATCGCCACCAACATGGCCGGACGCGGTACCGACATTCAATTGGGCGGCAACGTGGAAATGAAGGTTCTGCAGGCACTTGCCGAGAACCCCGAAGCGGACCCCGCCGAACTGCGCGCGGCGGAAGAGGCGCGTCACGCCGAGGAAAAACAGAAGGTGCTTGAGGCCGGTGGCCTGTATGTCATGGCCTCGGAACGGCATGAAAGCCGCCGCATCGACAACCAGTTGCGTGGCCGTTCGGGCCGCCAGGGCGACCCGGGCCGCACCGTGTTCTACCTGAGCCTCGAAGACGATCTGATGCGCATCTTCGGCTCGGAACGGCTAGACAAGGTGCTGACAACGCTGGGTATGAAAGAAGGCGAGGCGATCATCCACCCGTGGGTGAACAAGTCGCTGGAACGCGCACAGTCCAAGGTCGAAGGCCGCAACTTTGACATGCGCAAGAACGTTCTGAAGTTCGACGACGTAATGAACGACCAGCGCAGGGTGATCTTCAGCCAGCGGCGCGAGATCATGTCGACCGGTGACCTTTCGGAAATCGTATCGGACATGCGCGAACAGGTAATCGACGATCTGATCGACGAATATATGCCGCCGAAAACCTATGCCGACCAGTGGGACACCGACGGTCTGCACGAGGCAATCAAGGACAAGCTGACCATCGACGCGCCGGTTCAGGACTGGGCCGCCGAGGAAGGCGTCGATGACGAGCAGGTGCGCGAGCGCCTGATCAAGGCCGCCGACGAGATGATGGCCCAGAAGGCCGCCGCGTTTGGCCCCGAGAACATGCGCAACATCGAAAAGCAGGTGCTGCTGCAGACCATCGACGGCAAGTGGCGCGAGCATCTTCTGACGCTGGAACATCTGCGCTCGGTCGTGGGCTACCGCAGCTATGCCCAGCGCGATCCGCTGAACGAGTACAAGAACGAAAGCTTTCAGCTGTTCGAAGGGATGCTGGACAGCCTGCGCGAAACCGTGACCCAGCAATTGTCGCGTGTTCGCCCGCTGACCGAGGAAGAGCAGCGTGAGATGCTGGCCCAGATGGCGGCGCAGCAGGCCCAGGCGCAACAGGCGGTCGAACAGGCCGCCGGTCAGGCCGAAGCAGTCGCAGAAGCCGACGCCTCGGGTGATGCCCGGCCCGGATTTGACGAAAGCGATCCGGCGACCTGGGGTAACCCGTCGCGCAACGACCGCTGCCCCTGTGGATCCGGAAAGAAGTTCAAACACTGTCACGGCAGGCTGACCTAACGTCACCCAAATTCGAACACAATGACTTCGCGTCGCGGTCACAAATTGGCCGCGATTGACCGGGAAAGTGTGACTCGCTCCTTCAACTGGGGAGGGTGTCTTGTTCGTTGTAAGAAACTACGTGACCATGGGTGGCACTGTCGTCTGCGCGCTCGCCATCGGTTACCTGATGCAGAATGGATCTGCCGCGCAACCTGATGGAAATCAGGCCGGTATCTCTGTGGCTTCTGCCGCGAGCCAACCTGTTGGGCTGGCCGGGCTTGAGCAGTTCGCGCTTACTTCGTCTTCTGCCAGCACCGCGTCACTTTCTGCTCCGGCACCCTCGCAGCGCAGCCTGCAACCCGGCCCCGAAGTAACGGCCGACTGCAACCTGAGCGCGCGCGCCACCGCGGTGCCTGGCGCAGCGGCAAGGTTGATCGTCAAGGCCCCCTGCCACGCCAATCAACGGATCGAGGTCCATCACAGCGGGCTGGCCGTTTCTCAACAGACGGATGAAAACGGCGCCTTGGATCTGACGATGCCGGTGCTGTCGGAATACGCGATTTTTCTGATTTCCTTCGAGGATCAAAAAGGCACGGTGGCAACAACCCATGTGCCGGACATAAGCCAGTACGACCGCGTCGCGCTGCAATGGAAGGGCACGACCGATCTGCAGATTCACGCGCTGGAGTTTGGTGCCAGTTATGGCGGTGACGGGCATGTTTGGGCGGACAGCTCGGCAACGGGTCTCGGCGAAGTTGTCCATATGGGCCAGCCGGGTCTTGGCACCGCGCAGAATATCGAGATTTATTCCTTCCCTTCCGCCCAGTCTGCGCAATCGGGTGCCATCGGCCTGACGGTCGAGGCTGACGTGACCAAGGCCAATTGTGGCTCGGATCTGAGCGTACAGTCGCTGGAACTGCGCGCCGACCGCCGCCTGCGCTCGCGCGATCTGGTGCTGAACCTGCCCGACTGTTCGCAGGTCGGAGAGTTTCTGGTGTTGAATAATCTGTTCCAAGACCTGACAATCGCGGCAAAGTAAACGGCAGGCAGGCTCGAAACTCCTATGACATCCTTGCGTGCAGCGGTGGCTGCACTTTTTCTGGCAACGCTGGCATCTGGTGCCAAGGCGCAGGACATCACGCTGACCTCGCATGACGGCAAGGTCGAGGTAACTGGAAACCTGCTGGGATATGATGGCGAGTTCTATCGTATCGATACCCAATTCGGTGAACTGACGGTGGACGGGTCCGGCGTGACCTGCGATGGCCCCGCCTGCCCCAATCTGACCGATTTTGTGGCAGAGGTCCGGTTCTCCGGGTCGTCGGTCATGGCCGAGAAGGTCATGCCTGCCCTGATTCTGGGTTTTGCCCAACAAGAAGAGTTGTCGGCGACCCCATCACGGATTGACTCGGCAACCTTTGCCTACGATCTGTTTAAACCCGGTCGACCCGCACCTTTGGGGCGGTTCTTCTTTCGCGTGGGCAATACAGGCCGGGGGTTTTCCGATCTGAGCGCGAATGAAACCGATATCGTCATGGCCCTGCGCGAAATCCGTCCGGGTGAGCGAATGGCCGCGGAAGACGCCGGGATGGGCGATCTGACAAAAGCGCGGCGATCCCGGGTTGTGGCGCTGGATGCGATGGTGCCTGTGGTGTCCGCCGTCAACGCAATACGACAGATCTCGCCCACGGATCTGGCACGCGTGTATTCCGGCGAAATCCTGAACTGGGCCGAACTGGGCGGGGCCGATGCGCCGATTGCGCTGCATCTGCCGGACATAGGATCGGGCTTGTCCCAGGCCTTCGAGGATCAGTTGCTTGCGCCCGCCGGCGTGGCGCCGTCCGACACGGTCCTGCGGCATGGGCGCAGCAACGACTTGGTTCACGCAGTGGCCGAGGATCCGTTTGCCATCGGAATCGCCAGCCGGGCCGAAGCTGACAAGGTTCGCGCGCTGCCGCTTGCCGGGGGCTGCGGCCACGCGCTGACGGCGACCCGGCAATCGATCAAGACCGAGGATTATCCGCTAACCTCACCTATGTTCCTGTACCTGCCGTCATACCGCCTGCCCCGGATCGCACGACAGTTTCTGGCCTATACCCAAAGCCCGGAAGCTCAGATGGCGATACGGCAGGCCGGTTTCGTGGATCAGGCACCCGAGACCATGCGCATCGGATTGCAGGGGGACCGCCTCGCAAACGCCATCGCAAACGGCGGGGACGAAGTTGGCCTGGACAGCTTGAAACAGATGATCGAAACGCTGCGCCCGATGTCACGCCTGTCGCTGTCTTTCCGGTTCGAGGCCGGGTCTTCGCGCCCGGATGCCCAGTCCCGCGCGAACATCCTGCACTTGGCGCAGGCGCTTGAGGCCGGGGCCTACGAGGCCCGAAAGCTGACCTTCGTGGGATTCAGCGATGGTGACGGGCCAGCGGCGGGGAACGCCCGCATTGCGCTATTGCGGGCCAAAACAGTGCGCAACGCGGTTCTGGCCGCTGTTGAGACCGCGATACCCGACAGTGTCGAGATCTCGGTCGAAGGGTTCGGCGAAGCCATGCCCATGGCCTGCGACGACACCGAATGGGGCCGCAAGATCAACCGCCGGGTCGAAGTCTGGATCAAGTGACTTCGAATCCCACCGACAGCTACAGATAGCCTTGCGACTGGAAACTCAGCTCTGTCGATTTTCCGATGATAAGGTGATCGTGCAGCACCAGGCCAAGCGCGGTGCAGGCATCTTGAATGCGATTGGTCATGTCGATGTCGGATTGTGATGGTGTGGGGTCACCCGAGGGGTGGTTGTGCACCAGAATCAAAGCCGAGGCATTCAGTTCCAGCGCCCTTTTCGCCACCTCGCGCGGGTAGACGGGAACATGGTCCACCGTGCCCTTGGCCTGTTCCTCATCCGCGATGAGGACGTTCTTGCGATCAAGGTAGAACACGCGAAACTGCTCGGTCTCGCGATGGGCCATGGTGGTGTGGCAATAATCCAGCAATGCGTCCCAGCCTGAAATCACATGCCGTTGCATCACCCGTGCGCGAGCCATGCGATGGGCGCAGGCTTCCAGAATCTTCAGATCCGTGATCACGCTTTCGCCGACACCTTTGATCTGTCGTAACCTTTCTTCGGGCGCGGTCAGCACCCGGTTGAAGTCGCCTAGTTCGTCCATCAGGGCCCGGGCCAGAGGCTTTACGTCTTGCCGGGGGATCGAGCGGAACAGGACCAGCTCCAGCAGCTCATAATCAGGCATCGCTGCAGAACCGCCAGACATGAACCGTTCGCGCAGCCTTTTGCGATGGTCCTTGATATAAGACGGCAACCGGCCTGCCGGCAGCGGCTGCACCGGGGCTTCGTCGTTCTCAAAAAGCATCGGGGCTTCGGCAAAGGCGTCCTTGGTCATACGCGCAGACTGGCGCAGAATTGCTTTCCGAAACGTTAACGCACCTCACCCGCCATGCGCGCCGTGGCGCGGTGCACGACCATGTGCAGCAGGATCGAAAATACACCCAGCGTCAGCATGGCCGCGAACATCAGGTCCGTCTTCGCCCGGCCGTTGGCCAGCAGCATCAGGTTCCCCAGACCCCCGGAGGAACCACCGACCCATTCTCCGATCACGGCCCCGATGGGTGCGTAGACCGCCGCCAGCCGCATCCCCGAAGCCAGCGAGGGCAACGCGGCTGGTATTCGGATATGCCACAAAACCGCGCGCGGACTGGCCTGCATGGTGCGTGCAAGGTCCAGATATCCGGCCGTAGAGCGCATCAATCCGTCAAAAAAGGATGACGTGACCGGAAAATAGATGATCAGCATGGCCATTGCCACTTTCGACCAAAGATCAAACCCCAGCCAAAGCGTCAAAAGCGGTGCCAGGGCAAAAACCGGCAGGGCTTGCGTGAACACCAGCAAGGGTCGCACCAGGATCCGGGTCATGCGCGAACTGGCCAGCGAGACGGCTGTGACAACGCCCAAGGTTACACCAGAAACGAAGCCGGTCAGTACCTCGACCGCCGTTACCCATGTGTCTTTTGCGATGATCCACCGGTTGTCCCACCATGTTTCGGCGACAATGGCCGGGCCGGGCAAGATGAATTTCGGCCAGCCCGTGAAGGAGACGATGCCCTGCCAGACGACAAGGCCAAAAAGCGCGGCCGCAAGCGGAGACAGGTATTTCATGCTGCCTCCTGTCTCAGCAGGCGCAACAATGCGCCCTGCGTGGCCAACGAGTCCGGGTCGTCCACTTTGCGGGGGGCCGGAGCCCTGGGCGGCTGGCATTTGGTCAGCCCGTGCCGGGTCATGACAATAATGGTTTGCCCCAGCCGGGCGGCTTCGGCCGGATCGTGGGTGACCAGCAAAACGGTGCGGCCCCGCAACACCTCGGCCGCGAGATCCTGCATATCGGCGCGGGTCCGGGCATCGAGGGCCGAAAACGGCTCGTCCAGCAATACGAAAGGGCGGTCCTCCATCAAAGTTCGGGCAAGGGCCACGCGCTGGCGCTGACCGCCCGACAGTTCCGACGGTTTCGTGGTCAGGTGATCCCAAAGGCGCATCCGTTTGATCAGACGGTCGCGCCGGTTCAGATCGGCCTTTTCCCCCCGCAACTGTGCGCCCAGCGTGATATTCCGGGCAACACTTGCCCAAGGCAGCAACAGATCGTCCTGCGCCATGTACGCGACACGTTCTGGCACCGGCAAGCCATCGTCGGCCGTGATTTGCCCCGAGAACTCCGCCCCGGTCTGCAATCCCGCGATCAGGCGCAGGATGGTGGTTTTACCGACGCCGGAACCGCCCAGAAGACAGGTCCATTCCCCTGCCGCCAGTGTAAGCGAAAGCGGCGCGAACAGGGTCGCGCCGCCGATTGTGGCCTGTCCGCTGATGGTCAGCGCGGGAGCAGACATCATGGCGTCATGCCCATCTGCCAGAAACTGACTTCAAGTTCGGTCGAAGTGCGGAACGTCCGGCTCAGGCGGTCCCAGCGCGGGGAGGCTTCAAAATCGTGCCCAATGCGCCGTGTTAGAGCCTGATCAAGCAATTGTCCAACCGCCTTGCATGCAGCCTGATAGTCTTCGCTGGCATAGGCGTTGATCCAGTCCCGATAGGTTTCGGACGTGGCCTCGGTTGCCAGACGCCCGCCAATCTCGCCATAGCCCATGACGCAAGGCGCAAGCGCTGCCAGCAAGTCCAGCAAGTCACCGCTGTAGCCTGCCTCGAGCACAAAGCGCGTATAGGCCAGGTTCTCGGCACGCTCGGGCGTTGCAAACAGGTCCCGCTGTGAAATGCCCGCAGCCTCGCAGACACCGATATGCAGTTTCATCTCTTCGCTGATCAGACCGTTCACTGTGCGCGAGGCGGCCAGCATCTCTTCGTGGGTTTCCGATTTCACCACCGCAAGCGCCCAGGCACGGGCAAAATGGATCAGAAACACATAGTCCTGCCGCAGATAATGAAGAAACGCTGCGCGCGGAAGCGTTCCGTCCTTCAACCCTTCGACAAAGGCGTGGCGGGTATAATCCCGCCACGGCCCCTGCGCCGCATCGCGCATCAGCGCGAAGGCCTTGCCATATTCATTCATTGCGCAGTCACGTCGATGGCGATGGCGCTGACCGGGTTGATGCTGTCGATCATGCCGCTGTCTTTCAGAAAAGCCTCGAACCGGGTGTACCGCCCGGCATCGAACCCGGCCGGGCGCAGGGCAAAACGCGGTAGCGTGTCGACCCAGGCACGGGCGTTCAGCTCATCCTGCAGCTCGGGCGAGGTTGCTGCGAAGATTTCCCAGCTTTTTTCGGGGTTGTTGACGATGAACTGTGTTGCCTTTTCCGTCGCGGCCAGAAAACGGGCGATCTTATCGGTATCCATTGTGTCCGGGTTCGCGACATAGATCAGTTCGTCATAGGACGGCACGCCCTCTTCCTCGATATAGAAGCAGGTGCCGGGATGGTCTTCGATGTCCATCTGGTTCAGCTCGAAATTGCGGTAGGCGCCGATCACCGCATCTACCTGCCCCGACATCAGCGACGGTGAAAGCGAGAAGTTGACGTTGATCATTTCGACATCGGCCAGCGCGACGTCATATTTGCCCAGAACGGTGCCCAGAACTGCCTCTTCCACGCCAGCGACAGAAAAGCCGATTTTCTTGCCCTTCAGGTCCGCCGGGGTTTTGACCGGGCCATCTTCCAACACCAGAAGGCAGTTGAGCGGGGTCGCAACAAGTGTGCCGACGCGTTTCAGGGGCAGACCCTCGTGGATCTGCAGATGCAGTTGCGGCTGGTAGGACACAGCCAGATCGGCCTGCCCCGCAGCAACCAGACGCGGCGGTGCGGACGGGTCAGCAGGCGGGATGATTTCAACTTCAAGCCCCTGTTCGGCGAAATAGCCGTTTTCCTGCGCCACGATAATGGGGCCGTGATCGGGGTTGATGAACCAGTCCAGCAAAATGGTCATCTTGTCGTCAGCCCAGGCCGGTGCAGCGGCCAGCAGCGATAAGGCTGTGATCAGTTTCTTCATATCTCGCGTTTCCTTCCTGTTCACGAGGTTGAGGCCGCGACGAGGACAATCTCGCCCGGCCAATCCGATTGAATCCGTTCGGCTGCGCGCCACGCCCGTAGACCAGTGGCGCAGCAAAGGGCCAATCTTTTTGCTTGTTTAGGCTCTAATCCGGACAATTCGACTGGCGTTAGTCGTTCTGCGCCGGGGTGTATCGGGACCAGCGCTTCATCCGTGCCGCGAAGCTCGATGATCCGGTCTTCGGCCGTGAGTTGGCTGGCAGACAGGAAGCGGAAACAACTTGCGGGTTCTGGCGCATCATCGAAACGGAAACTGTTGCTGCGCAGGGTGCGGGCATCAAAGTTCACCATTTGGCCCAGCGGCGATGGTTGCAGGCCCAGGATCACGCTCAGCGCCATTTGCGCCTGCGTCGCGCCGATCACACCGACAACCGGACCCAAAACACCTGCTGAGGCGCAGCTGGCACCACTGTCGGGCGCGTCTGGAAACAGCGCACGTAAGGACGGCGCGCCGCCGCAAAAACCGCCCACATAACCTGACAACCCGAGCACCGAGGCACTGATCAGCGGCTTTCCCTGTGCCAGACAGCTGTCCGACAGGACATAACTGGCCGCATAACTATCCGCACAATCCAGGACCACATCCGACCGCGACACCAGATTTGCCGCGTTTTCGCATGTCAGGGCCTGACTTTGTCTGGTGACTTCAAGCTTGGAGTTGAGGTCGCGACAGCGCCGCGCCGCAACTTCAGCCTTTGGCAGGCCGACATCCCGTTCCGTGAAAAGCGTTTGCCGGTGCAGGTTCGACAGATCAACGACATCGCCATCAACAACCATGATGTGACCCACCCCTGCCCCGGCCAACAGCGGCAGAACCGGCGCGGCCAACCCTCCGGCCCCGACGACAAGTACTCGTGCAGCGGACAGGCCCGCCTGCCCTTCGGGCCCCACTTCGGGCAGGATCATCTGGCGAGCGTAACGGTTCATCGCGTGATGCCGATCCATTCGCGCACCCGCACTTCGGGGTCAGGGTTCAGCGTGATGTCGGTCACTGCCGCGACAATATCGGCCCCGGCCTCGAACACGCCAGGCGCGCGCTCGACGGTCATTCCACCAATGCCGACCAATGGGATACGCCCCACCCGCGCCTTCCATTCGGTCACGCGGGGCAGACCTTGCTGCCGCCACTTCATCTTTTTCAGGATGGTCGGATAGACAGGTCCGAGCGCCACATAGTCGGGGTCCATCGACAGAACCCGCTCAAGCTCATCATCGTCATGGGTAGATACGCCCAGTTTCAGGCCTGCCCGACGGATGGCATGCAGATCGGCATCATCCAGATCCTCCTGCCCCAGGTGGACCCAGTCGCAGTCCGCCTCTATTGCCTGCTGCCAATGGTCGTTCACGACCAACTGAGCGCCATGGGTGCGGCACAGTTCGAGCGAGATCATAATCTGGGCGCGCACCGCGACGTCCGATTGGCCCTTGATCCGCAACTGCACCAGTTTGACGCCCAGAGGCAGCATCCTCTGCAGCCAGTCGGAATGATCGAAGATCGGATAGAATCGGTCCAAAGTCATGACAGAAATGCCTTTCCGATCACGGGGGTTGAGGGTTCAGCCATGTCGCGTGCCTCGATCGGGTCGGCCTTATGGGCCAATTGGCCGGCCTGAACCGCCAATGCCATTGCACGCGCCATCCCCACCGGATCACCGGCACGGGCCACCGCCGTGTTCAGAAGAACAGCATCATAGCCCAGCTCCATCGCATGCGCGGCGTGGCTTGGACGGCCGATACCGGCATCAATGACAAGCGGTACATCGGGAAACGCAGCGCGCAGCGCCCGCAACGCGTATTCGTTGCTCAGACCGCGCCCGGACCCGATGGGCGCGCCCCACGGCATCAGAACCTCGCAACCCGCCTGCAACAGGCGTTCGCCGACGATCAGATCGTCCGTTGTGTAGGGAAAGACCTGAAATCCATCTTCCGTCAGGACGCGGGCGGCTTCGACCAGTTGGAACACATCAGGTTGCAGGCTGTCGGTATGACCGATCAGTTCCAGCTTGATCCAATTGGTCTGAAAAACCTCGCGCGCCATCTGGGCGGTTGTCACGGCCTCTTTCACCGTGTGGCATCCGGCGGTGTTGGGCAGGACAATGACACCCAGGTCGCGGATCATCCGCCAAAAGCTCTGCCCGGCCCCACCCGCGCCTTCACGGCGCAGGGATACCGTGGCAACACCGGCCCCGCTGAGGCGAAACGCTTGTTCCAGAATGGCCGGACTGGGATACTGCGCCGTGCCCAGCATCAGCGGGTTAGGCAGTTCTGTGCCGTAAAAGGTCTTCATCGTCAGCCCCCCTGCATCGGGGCGACAACTTCGACCCGGTCACCATCTTCGAGTTTTCGGGCCAGTCGAAGGCTTTTAGGGACGAACTGTTCATTCACAGCAGTGGCGACGCAGCCCGAGAATCCACATTCCGCCAGCAAATCTGACAGGGTTTCTGCGCGGCTTTCGCGCGCCTCGCCATTAAGCACGATCTTCATCGACCATCTCCGAATGTTTGTTTTCCAGCGCCAGATCGGCGACGCCCTGTGCCAACGCGGGCGCAAGCAGGTAGCCATGGCGATACAGGCCATTGGCATAGATCGTTCGACCCAACCGGCGGATGCGAGGCAGGTTGTCGGGAAAAGCGGGGCGAAGATCGACACCGACTTCCAGGATCTCAGCCTCACCAAAGGCCGGGTTCAGCGCATAAGCCGCGCTGAGAAGCTCCAGCATCGAGCGGGCGGTAATCCGGCCGCTGTCCTCGGATTCGATCATCGTTGCGCCCAGCATGTAGACCCCGTCACCCCGCGGGACGACATAAAGCGGCATGCGCGGGTGCAGCAGTCGCACAGGGCGAGAGAGCGTGACATCCGGGCAGCGGATCACCAGCATCTCGCCTTTGACGCCACGCAGATCATGCAAGATCTCGCGCGCGTGCAACCCCCGGCAATCGATCGCATTCTCCAACCGGGAAGGGGCCAGTTTACGGTGAAAGAGCACACCTCTGTCCCTGAGGTGGCTGTAGAGGTCCCGCAACGCTTGCCGGGGATCAAGATGGGCCTCTGCCCGGAAGAAGAGACCGTTACCGAAATTGCTTATTTCAGGCTCTAAATCAGTGATTTTCGCACTTCCGACTTCTGAATACCCATCCGTTCGGCGTGCAAAGCGGCGCAAATCCGGCAGGTCGCGCGAATGCGCAACAACCAGCGTTCCGCAACGATGCACCCGCGTTCTGGCGGCCCACCAGTCAATCGCTGCTTGTCCAAGCCGCAGAACCGGCTCCTCGGCATTTTCGTATTCACACCAGGGGGCAAGCATGCCACCCGCCCACCAGGAACAGCCATGTGGACCCGGCGCACCTGCCGGGTCGAATATCTGCACGTCAGCGCCGCGCGATACCAACTCGGCTGCAACAGTCAGACCGGCTACTCCGGCACCTATGACCGACCAGACGGTCATGCGGGCCAAAGCTGATGAAAATGATGAACTGGCCCATGCCCGCGACCAATGTCCAGATCATCGGACCGGGCTATCGCGCCTTGCAGATAGCTGTGCGCATCTGCAACGGCCGTCATCAGCGTTTTTCCCAGCGCCAGGCCGGCAGCAATTGACGCGGACAATGTACAACCGGTGCCATGCGTATTTCTGGTTTTCCGGCGCGGTGCCGTGAACTCTGCCACCAAGCCCGAAGCGTCGATCAAGAGATCACGGCAAATGTCGCCGGATCCATGCCCGCCCTTCATCAGAACGGAATCTGCGCCCATGTTACACAAGGCAAGCCCCTGTTTTACCATCTGATCCGGCGTCTCCGCAGCCGGGCAATCCAGAAGGCGTCCGGCCTCGGGCAAGTTCGGCGTCAATAGCGTGGCTATGGGCACGAGCACCGCCCGCAATGTCGCAACCGCGTCTTCTGTCAGCAAGGCATCGCCGGATTTGGCGATCATCACAGGATCCAGAACGATGGAACCACGGAACCCTGCAAGGCTGTCTGCAACACATCGGATGATCTCCGGCGTCGCCAACATGCCAATCTTGACGGCGCCCACGCTCAGATCAGACAGAACGGCATCGATCTGTGCGGCGACAGTATTCAGCGGGATCCCGTGAACGGCGGTAACGGCCCGTGTGTTTTGCGCGGTCACGGCGGTGATCACGCTGGCACCATAAACCCCCAAGGCAGACATTGCCTTGATGTCAGCCTGAATTCCGGCCCCACCGCCACTGTCCGAGCCTGCAATTGTCAGCGCAATAGGCGTCATATCGTTACTCCATCAAAATTGGGCAACGCGCGCATGGAAAACGTCTGACAATCTGAGACCGTTCCCTACGCCGGTATTGCCCGGATCAGGTTCGATGGGTTAGCGCATTAACGCCTCTCAGCCCTTCGATCAGGGCACCCCAACGGTTGACCGGACAATCACAGGCACATCGGAAAAACACAAGACTGAATTTGATCTGTATTATGGCCACCCTGACACCTTGGGTAAGGCCAAAAGTATTTGCGAGGCTCTGCCTCGCGCTCCGGGATATTTGGGGCCAGATGAACAAGGGATCTTTCCTTCATCTGGCCAAAAATATCCCGGGGGAGGCGCCCAAAGGGCGGCGGGGGCAGCGCCCCCTGCAACAAAAAAGCCGCCCGAAACCGGGCGGCTTTGGTCGGGAAAGCGGTTCCCTTAGCTTTTCATGCCATCCCAGAAGGACTTGACCGACGAGAAAAAGCTTTTTGATTCCGGGTGGTTGTCCTCTCCCAGATCGTCAAACTCACGCAGCAGTTCTTTCTGGCGACTGGTCAGGTTGACCGGTGTTTCCACAGCCAGTTCGATGAACATGTCACCCACGCCACCGCCACGCAGGGCGGGCATTCCCTTGCCACGCAAACGCATCTGGCGGCCCGACTGGCTGCCTGCCGGGATCTGCACCCGGCCACGACCGCCGTCGATGGTGGGCACTTCGATCGAACCGCCCAGCGCGGCCTTGGCCATGCTGACCGGCACGCGACAATAGAGGTTTATGCTGTCGCGCTCAAACAGCTTGTGATCGGACACTTCGACAAAGATATACAGATCGCCCGGGGGGCCACCACGCATTCCGGCCTCACCCTCACCCGCCAGACGGATGCGAGTTCCGGTTTCGACACCGGCTGGAATGTTGACGGACAGCGCCCGTTCTTTTTCCACGCGACCCGCGCCGCCGCAGGATTTGCAGGGTTTCTTGATGATCTGACCCAATCCCGAACAGGTCGGACAGGTGCGTTCAACGGTGAAAAAGCCCTGTTGCGCGCGGACCTTGCCCATACCCGAACAGGTCGGGCAGGTCGTCGGTTCTACGCCGCTTTCAGCGCCCGACCCATCACAGGCCGAACAGGCCACGGCAGCGGGCACGTTGATAGTCTTTTGCAGACCCGCAAACGCCTCTTCCAGCGAGACGCGCAGGTTGTAACGCAGGTCAGAACCGCGTGCGGCACGACGGCCACCGCCGCCGCGCTGGCCACCCATGAAATCGCCGAACAGGTCGTCGAACACGTCCGAAAACGCGCTGGAGAAGTCGCCCTGACCAAAGCCGCCGCCGGGTCGTCCGCCGCCACCCATGCCGTTTTCAAACGCGGCATGGCCAAAGCGGTCATAGGCGGCCTTGCGTTCTGAATCTTTCAGAACGTCATAGGCTTCGTTCGCTTCCTTGAACTGCGCCTCGGCTTCCGGGTTGTCCTTGTTGCGGTCGGGATGCAACTCTTTGGCTTTCCTGCGAAAACCTTTCTTGATCTCGTCCGCCGATGCACCCTTGGACACGCCGAGTACATCGTAATAGTCGCGTTTTGACATCAGTGTTTCCTTCTGCCTCAACGTAAACGGGCCGGCCCGGTATCCGGACCGGCCCGAATTGGCCCGGTTACCCGTTAGTTACGCTTGTCGTCGTCCAGATCTTCGAACTCGGCGTCGACAATATCGTCATCACCCGGAGCGGCGTCCGCGGCTGCCGGTTCATCCTCGGCCTCTTCGGACTGCGCCTTGTAGATGGCCTCGCCCAGTTTCATGGCCGCTTCGGTGACGTTCTGGATACCCGACTTGATTTTGTCGGCATTTTCGGTTTCCAGTTCGTCCTTCAACGCAGCAATCGCCAGTTCGATAGCTTCGATGGTGGTCGGGTCGACCTTGTCGGAGTGCTCTTCCATCGACTTCTCGGTCGAGTGGATGAGGCTTTCCGCCTGGTTCTTGGCGTCGACCAGTTCACGGCGTTCCTTGTCGGCTTCCGCGTTCTCTTCGGCGTCCTTGACCATCTTCTCGATGTCCTCGTCGGACAGACCGCCCGAGGCCTGGATGGTGATCTTCTGTTCCTTGCCGGTGCCTTTGTCCTTGGCCGAAACCGAGACAATGCCGTTGGCGTCGATGTCGAAGGTCACCTCGATCTGAGGCATGCCGCGCGGTGCTGGCGGGATGTCTTCGAGGTTGAACTGACCCAGGATCTTGTTGTCCGAAGCCATCTCACGCTCACCCTGGAACACGCGGATGGTTACGGCGTTCTGGTTGTCCTCGGCCGTCGAGAAGACCTGAGACTTCTTGGTCGGGATCGTGGTGTTGCGGTCGATCAGGCGGGTGAACACGCCACCCAGCGTTTCGATGCCCAGCGACAGCGGGGTCACGTCAAGCAGAACCACGTCTTTGACGTCGCCCTGCAGAACACCGGCCTGAATGGCGGCGCCCATGGCAACAACTTCGTCCGGGTTCACACCCTTGTGCGGCTCTTTGCCGAAGAATTTGGTGACCTCTTCGATCACTTTCGGCATCCGGGTCATACCACCGACCAGAACAACCTCGTCCACGTCAGCAGCCGACAGACCGGCGTCTTTCAGAGCGGCGGCGCAGGGCTTCATCGACTTCTTGATCAGATCGCCAACCAGCGATTCCAGCTTGGCGCGGGTCAGTTTCATGACCATGTGCAGCGGCTGGCCGTTCGAACCCATCGAGATGAACGGCTGGTTGATCTCGGTCTGCGAGGTCGAGGACAGCTCGATCTTGGCTTTTTCAGCAGCTTCTTTCAGACGCTGCAGCGCCATCTTGTCGGCAGACAGGTCGACACCGTGTTCCTTTTTGAACTCGTCCGCCAGGTAGTTGACGATGCGCATGTCAAAGTCTTCACCACCCAGGAAGGTGTCACCGTTTGTCGACTTGACCTCGAACAGGCCGTCGTCGATTTCCAGGATGGTCACGTCGAAAGTACCGCCACCAAGGTCATAGACCGCGATGGTTTGAGTGTCTTTCTTGTCCAGACCATAGGCCAGCGCGGCAGCTGTGGGTTCGTTGATGATCCGAAGCACTTCCAGGCCGGCGATCTTGCCCGCGTCCTTGGTGGCCTGACGCTGCGCGTCGTTGAAGTATGCCGGAACGGTGATGACGGCCTGCGTGACTTCCTCACCCAGATAGCTCTCGGCGGTTTCCTTCATCTTGCCCAAAGTGAAGGCCGAGATCTGGCTTGGGGAGTACTTTTCACCGCGGGCTTGGACCCACGCATCGCCATTGCCGCCATCAACGATGGCGTACGGCACCATTTTCTTGTCTTTTTCGACTTCGGCATCATCCACACGACGACCGATCAGACGCTTGACGCCAAAGATCGTGTTGTCGGGGTTGGTGACCGCCTGACGTTTTGCAGGCTGACCGACCAGTCGCTCATCTTCGGTGAAGGCGACGATCGAGGGCGTGGTCCGCGCCCCTTCGGCGTTTTCGATGACTTTCGGCTGCGAGCCGTCCATGATGGCCACGCACGAGTTTGTGGTACCAAGGTCAATCCCGATTACTTTACCCATATTTTCAATCCCTTTCTCTTCAAGGCGATGTCCCGAGGCCGGGACCCGTTATGGCATCCCTGCCCCGATCTGCATTGCGTAATGGCCCTACACCATTGCGCGTCCCGGCGTATATAAGGGCGCGACGAAAGGCCTGCAAGCGGTGTAAAACGCAGGATTTCGGGATTTTGTGGCCTTTTTCGGCAAGGTTTTGGCAAGGATTGAGGATTCTGGGATGGCCCGGCTGATTTTGCGCGGATTCGACATCAGAAAGGGCTGGCTGGATGCATCGGCCCAGACGCAACTGATCGAAACGCTGCGCCCGATTCTGAAAGCGGCGCCACTGGTGCGGCCGGTGACGCCGCAAGGCAAGGCTATGTCGGTGCGCATGACCTCGGCCGGGGCCGTTGGCTGGGTCACGGACCGGGATGGCTACCGGTATCAAACACAGCACCCGCAAGGGAAGGCCTGGCCCGACATTCCCGAACCGATCCTGAACCTGTGGCACGACCTTGCCAGCAGTGAACGCGACCCCGATTGCTGTCTGATCAATTATTACGGGGAAGGCGCCCGAATGGGTCTGCATCAGGACAAGGACGAGGCCGATTTTTCCTGGCCGGTTCTTTCGGTTTCGCTGGGGGATGATGCGCTTTTTCGGATCGGCAACACCACCCGAGGCGGCAAGACCGAGTCGATCTGGCTGAATTCGGGCGACGTTGTCATCATGGGCGGGCCAGCACGGCTGACTTATCACGGGATCGATCGCATCCGCTTCGGATCTTCCAAACTCTTGCCAAAAGGCGGGCGGATCAACCTGACTCTGCGGGTGGCCCGTTAGCGGCGTGCGTCCCAGCTTTGAGACACGTGTTTGCGTGTAAAGAACTCACCCAACAGCCCGATCATCAGCAGCGCTATGCCGACCCACAAGGCATATTCCCAGTTTGTGTTCCGTGGAAAATAGTTGCGGAAAATGAAGCCCCGGGCCTGGTCGATGATGTGAAACAGCGGGTTCCAGGCGAACATCATCAGGATATAGCCGCCCAGCGCATTGGCGACGAACATCTTGCCCGAGAACACCATGTTCAGACGCCGATAGATGTTTTTCAACATCTCCGCCGTCCTTGGAAACCACGGCTTCAGGGCCATCAGGTTCAATCCCACCGTGCATCCCACAAACCAAGACAGGATCAGCATTCCGAAGGCGCCGCCTGGGTCCAGAATATCCAAAGGTTCAACCGCGACATGATACACGAACAGGATCACCAGTATTGAAACGAGCTGCGTGTAAAGCGCGCCGAAGGCCGCCGCCAAAAGCATGATCATCGGATTCATCGGCGAATGCAGCATCATCGGATTGTTCCCCGGCGCAATACCGGCAATCGCGGATACCGACTTTACATGCATGATGAACATGAAAACGCCCGACAGCATGTAAAGCACGAAGTTGCCGCGGATTTTGGCAATCCGTCCCCCCATGAATGACAGGATCAGGTAGAAGACCGTGGCCAGAATGACGATCTGCATGATGTTGATGAAAATCGCGATAACAGCATTCGAATGTTGCGAGCGTATCTGCCGCACGACGGCGTGAAACACCAGTTCCGCCGTGGTGAAGGCACCGCCCAAAAGCGTTTGGTTGCGCTTGTAATAAAACACCCGACGCGTCTTTCCTGCTTCTTTGCCCAAAAACTGGCACGAAATTCTTGCCGTTCCGTAACCGTCACATCATAAGTCCAACAGGACATTGGATCAACAAATCCCAGGAACGGAGCATTTTTGTGACCTACGACGCGTTAATTCCCGTCATCAGACGCCTTGCCCTGCAAGCAGGGGACAAGATCATGCAGATATATGAGGCGGATGATTTCGACGTGAAGGTCAAATCCGATAGCAGCCCCGTGACCGAAGCGGACGAGGCGGCAGATGCCCTGATCTCGGCCGGTCTGCGCGAAGCCTTTCCCGACGTCCTGCTGGTGACCGAGGAACAGGCGGCCTCGCACACGCAGAAGGGCGACACGTTCCTGATCGTCGACCCGCTGGACGGCACCAAGGAATTCATCAACCGGCGAGGTGATTTCACCGTCAATATCGCGCTGGTCGAAAACGGCGTTCCCACGCGCGGCGTTGTTTATGCACCTGCCCGGGGCCGCATGTTCTACACGCAGGCCGATGGCCGGTCGGTCGAAGAAACAGGTGCGCTTGAGATGGACATTATCGGGGACGTTACGCCAATTTCAGTGTCTGAACCGGACAATTCCGCTCTTTTGGTCGTGGCCTCGAAATCGCATCGGGACCAGGCGACCGAGGATTACATCAACAAATATCAGGTGAAGGACAGCAAAAGCGCCGGCTCGTCGCTCAAGTTCTGCCTTGTGGCCACTGGCGAGGCCGACATCTATCCACGGGTTGGCCGCACGATGGAGTGGGACACCGCCGCCGGACACGCGGTTCTGGCCGGCGCCGGGGGCAAGGTCGTTCGCTTCGACGATCATTCACCGCTGACCTATGGCAAGGAAGACTATGCAAATCCGTTCTTCATTGCCTACGCTCCGGGTGTGGAACTGAAGGAAGCCTGATGTCTGTACTGATCGCAATCCCCGCCCGTTACGCGTCGACCCGCTATCCGGGCAAACCGCTGGTGCCGCTGGCCGGTGCAAGTGGCGTGTCCATGACCCTGATCGAACGATCCTGGCGCGCTGCGTGTTCGGTGTCCGGCGTGGACCGCGTTGTAGTGGCTACAGACGATGACCGCATTCGTGACGTGTGCGAAGGGTTTGGGGCGGAAGTGGTCATGACCTCCGAGACTTGCGGTAACGGCACGGAACGCTGCGCCGAAACCCATGCCAATCTGGGTTCGGGTTACGAGATCGTCGTCAATCTGCAGGGAGACGCACCGCTGACACCGCATTGGTTCGTCGAAGATCTGATCACGGGGTTACGTACGGCCCCTGACGCGGGTGTGGCCACGCCGGTCCTGTGCTGTGACGGTGATGCGCTGAACAGCCTGCTGAATGATCGCAGGAACGGAAGGGTCGGCGGCACAACCGCCGTGTTCGGTGCAGATCACAGCGCGATGTATTTCTCGAAAGAGGTGGTCCCCTTTACCACGGCCACTTATGCGGGTGACGAGCCAACCCCGGTGTTCCATCACGTGGGTGTTTATGCCTATCGACCCGATGCGCTGGCCGCTTATCCCGACTGGCCGGTGGGGCCGCTGGAGAAACTGGAAGGACTGGAGCAGCTTCGGTTCATGGAGAACGGCCGCAAGGTTCTGTGCGTGGAGGTTGAGGCCAAGGGCCGCCAGTTCTGGGAACTGAACAACCCGCAGGACGTGCCCAAGATCGAAGAAATGATGGCCGCTATGGGGTTGGATTGAACATTTTTACCCATTTCACCGCCTCCTTTCATGGCCTAGTGTTTTTTGACGTTCGGAAATTGGATCACCCATGACAGTTGTTCTTGTCACCGGCGGCGCCGGATATATCGGGTCGCATGCCTGCAAGGCCCTTGCTGCCGCAGGCTATACGCCTGTGACATATGACAATCTGGTTACGGGCTGGCAGGACGCGGTTAAATTCGGGCCGTTCGAGCATGGTGATCTGCTGGACCGAAGCAGGCTGGAACAGGTGTTTGCCAAATACCGTCCCGCTGCGGTGATGCACTTTGCTGCTCTCAGCCAGGTGGGCGAAGCGATGGTGCAACCCGGCAGATACTGGGCGAACAATGTCGCCGGTTCGCTGAACCTCATCGAAGCAGCCGTCGAAGCCGGATGTCTGGATTTCGTCTTTTCGTCGACCTGTGCCACTTACGGCGATCAGGACAATGTGGTGCTGGACGAAAACGCGCCACAGAACCCGGTGAATGCCTACAGCTCCTCGAAACGCGCGATTGAGGATATTCTGCATGATTTCGGGGCCGCGCACGGGCTGAATCACGTCATTTTCCGCTATTTCAACGTTGCAGGAGCTGATCCTGACGCGGAAGTTGGCGAGTTTCACCGGCCCGAAACCCATCTGGTGCCGCTGATGCTGGATGCCATCGACGGTAAGCGGGATGGTCTGACCGTGTTCGGAACCGATTACGATACGCCGGACGGCACCTGTATCCGCGATTACGTTCATGTCTGCGATCTGGTGGATGCCCATGTTCTGGGGCTTAAATGGCTGGAAAACGGTAAAGGCAACCGGGTGTTCAACCTGGGGACCGGGTCGGGGTTTTCGGTGATGGAAGTGATCGAGCAATCCGGCGCGGTCACCAACCGAACAGTGCCCTATACGATCGGGCCCCGTCGCGCCGGGGATTGTACGCGGCTGGTTTCGGGCTCGGACCGGGCGGAACAGGAACTGGGCTGGCGGCCGAAAAGATCAACGTTAGAGACGATTGTCCGGGACGCATGGCGCTGGCACCAGACCGGACACTACGAGAAATGAGGGTCATGTGACCGCGCACCCGGTTCAGGATCTGCCACCCATTGGCTGGGCGCAGATGTACCGGTTGCGGCTGAAACGCCGCGGGCTCTTGTGGCGCTCATTCCGAAGCCGCCGCCAGCTGTCCTGTCTTGAGGACCGGACGGAGAAAATCGGTAAGGGAGATATTCTGGCCTTTACCACACTGCGCAACGAGATGACGCGGCTGCCGTGGTTTTTTGAACACTACCGAACCCTCGGCGTGGATCATTTTCTGATCGTCGATAACGGCAGCGACGACGGATCGACCGAATATCTGTTGGAACAACCCGATGTTTCGGTCTGGAACACGACGGCCAGCTACCGTGCCGCACGGTTTGGCCTGGACTGGCTGACCTGGCTGCAGATGCGATACGGGCACGGGCACTGGACCTTGATGGCTGATGCGGACGAGTTGCTGATTTACGCCCATCACGAGACCAGATCGCTACATGATCTGACCGCATGGCTGGAGTCGCACAGGCAAGACGCCTTTGGCGCGCTGATGCTGGATCTGTATCCGCAAGGGCCGCTGGGGGATCAAAGCTATGACCCCGAGACCGACCCGATCCGGGTGCTGGACGGGTTCGACAACGGTCCCTACCGGGCGCAGCGCCAAAGCCCGCTGGGTAATCTTTGGGTGCAGGGCGGAGCCCGCGAGAGGATGTTTTTCTCAAATGCCCCGCGTCGGTCGCCCACGCTGAACAAGATCCCTCTGGTACGCTGGTCCCGGCATTATGCCTTTGTAAACTCGTGCCATTCCGCGCTGCCGCGCCGGTTGAACACCACCTATGACGGCCCGGGGGGGACTGCGGCCTCGGGTATCCTGCTGCACACCAAATTCCTGCCGGATGTCGTCGACAGGTCCGAAACCGAGAAGACCAGGCGTCAGCATTTTCATGATCCGGACCAATTCGGGCCATATTACGATGGCATAATTGCGCAACCTGTCATGTGGACAGAGCGATCAGAGCACTACGCCGGATGGCAGCAATTGCGAGCGCTGGGGCTGATAAATGACGGGGGCTGGAACTGAATTGCCGCCTTCCCGACAGAATTGCAACGCCCCCGGCTAACAACTTTTAAACCCGTTGCCTCGCAAGATGCATAGGTGGCATAAAACGGCAATGGCTCGGATCCACTCAGGCTTGAACAGGCCCCGGGCCTGCTCGCGTAATAATAAGGGTTGGGCAGTCGCGTGAGCCTGTTGGATTCATATAGAATGAGGCTTCGGCGCAAGCGCCGTCTGGTACGCTGTGTGCGTAAACGGCGTGAGTTGCGCGCGGTTTCGAACAACACCGCGCAAATACAGCGTGGCGATGTCCTGCTGATGAGCGTTGTGCGCAACGAAAAGATCAGGCTGCCGTTCTTTCTGGACTATTATCGCAACCTGGGCATCAATCACTTCCTGTTTGTCGATAACGACAGCGATGACGGAACCTGCGCCTTTCTTGAGGCGCAGCCGGATGTGTCCGTCTGGCAGGCCGAGGCCAGCTATAAGCGCGCATCCTTTGGTCTGGACTGGTCCAACTACCTGCTGCGCAAATACGCGCCCGATCACTGGGTCCTGACGGTCGACCCGGATGAGTTCTTCATTTACCCGTTTTGTGACACCCGCCCGATCCGCGCGTTGACGGACTGGCTGGATGGCTGTGCCGTGCGCAGCTTTGGCACCATGCTGATCGACATGTACCCGCAAGGTCCGGTCGATGAGGCGCCATATCAAGAAGGGCAGGATCCGTTCGAAATCGCGAACTGGTTCGACTCGGGCAACTACATGATTACCCGAAACCCCGATTATGGAAATCTGTGGATTCAGGGCGGCCCCCGCGCGCGGGTGTTCTTTCAGGACAATCCCTCAAAAGCTCCGGCGCTCAACAAAATACCGCTGGTCAAATGGGACAAGCGGTATGTCTATGTCAGCTCGACCCATTCCCTGCTGCCGCGCGGGCTGAACCAGGTCTATGACGAATGGGGCGGTGAAAAGGCCAGCGGCGCGTTGCTGCATGCCAAGCTGATCAACACTCTGGGCGACAAGGCGCGCGAAGAACTGCACCGCGGCCAGCATTATCGCGGCTCGGGCGAGTACCGGGCCTATGCCCAGCGACTGGAAGGCAAACCGGTTTTTTGGTGCGACTGGTCCGAGAAATACATCAACTGGAGACAGCTTGAGATTCTGGGCCTCTTGTCGAAAGGAAACTGGGCATGAGCGGTCTGGGCGTCGTCATGCTGGTGCATACAGCACTGGACCGTGCCGAGCAGGTCGCGCGCCACTGGACAACGTCCGGCTGCCCGGTAGTGATCCACGTGGATCGTAAGGTTTCCGACCAGGCATTTGCCGAGTTTTCCGAGGCCTGCGCCGACAATCCCCTGATTGTATTCTCGGACCGGCATGCCTGCGAATGGGGCGGCTGGGGCATCGTCGCAGCCTCGCAATGCGCGGCGACGCTGATGCTTGAACAGTTCCCGGATGTGCGTCACGTATTTTTGTCGTCCGGGGCCTGTCTGCCCCTGCGGCCCGTGCAGGAGCTGATCGACTATCTGTCGGACCGCCCGCGCGTCGATTTCATCGAAAGCGCGACCACCGCCGATGTCAGCTGGACCATCGGCGGTCTGGATCATGAACGGTTCACCCTGCGATTCCCGTTTTCCTGGCGCAAGCGCCGCAAATTGTTTGATACTTACGTCAAACTTCAACGCGCCCTGGGCTTGCGGCGGCGTATCCCGGACGGGCTGGTCCCGCATATGGGCAGCCAGTGGTGGTGCCTGACCCGGCAGACCCTGTCGGCCATCCTGCAGGACCCCAAACGCCCCGTGTATGACCGCTATTTCCGCCGCGTCTGGATACCCGATGAAAGCTATTTCCAGACGCTCGCAAGGCTCTATTCAACGCATATCGAAAGCCGCTCGCTGACCTTGTCCAAGTTCGACTTTCAGGGTCGGCCGCACATATTCTATGATGACCACCTGCAATTGCTGCGCCGTTCGGACTGTTTTGTGGCCCGCAAGATCTGGTGGAAGGCCGACCGGCTGTATCAGTCGTTTTTGACCGATCAAGCTGGGGCGATGAAACCGGCCGAGCCAAATCCGGGCAAGATCGACCGGGTGTTTTCCAAAGCGGTCGAGCGGCGCATGCGCGGGCGCGACGGGCTTTACATGCAAAGCCGGTTTCCCCGACATGGCAGCGAAAACGGCCTGACGTCGTTTCCATATTCGGTATTTCAGGGCTTTTCCGACCTTTTTGAAGATTTCGAAACCTGGCTGGAAAACACAACAATCACACGCGTACATGGTCATGTGTTCGGCCCTGAACGGGCAGAGTTTGCGGGTGACCAGACAATTACGAACGGCGCACTCAGCGATTGCGCCACATTGCGCGACTACAACTCGAAGGCTTTCCTGTCGAACCTGATCTGGAATACTCGCGGCGAAAGACAGTGTTTCCAGTTCGGCCCGGCGGACACGCAGGATATCAATTGGTTTCTGGCGCGCGACAAGAACGCACAGATTTCAGTGATCACCGGAGCCTGGGCAATTCCTCTGTTCCGGTCGAACCGGAACTTCGCCGATATCCGCAACGAGGCCGCGCGCCTGCAACAGATCGAAAGCAAGCAGCTTGAGGTTCTGACCTCGGTCTGGACCAAGGCGCGGGTGCGCACCTGGTGTCTGGCAGAGTTTGTCGAATCTCCGATCGAGGCGCTGCATGAGGTGATAGACGAGATCGGAACCCAGCAACCGAGCCACCTGATTGAGGCGCCGAAGATGGTTGATCTGTCCGGCTTCGGTCAATTCCTGCAAAACCTGAAGAACCAGGGAATGCACCCGTATCTGATGGGCGATTTCCCGGTAGACGACGTGTTTGGCAGCCAGACCAAACCGTTCCGAAAACCCTATTTGGTTCAGTAAATCGCCATGTCCGGTCCCTGGGATTACTTCATCGTTCTTGGCGCCATGCGCACGGGATCCAACCTGCTGGAAGCCAATCTGAACGCACTGGAGGGCGTGAATTGCCACGGAGAAGCGTTCAACCCGCATTTTATCGGCCGATTGAAGTCCGAGGAATTGCTGGGTGTTTCGCTGGACGAACGCGACCAAAATCCTGACCTGTTACTAGACGCCATCAAAGCAGCCCCCGGCGCACTGAACGGGTTTCGCTATTTTCAGGGGCACGATCCCCGCGTGCTGGAGCCTGCGCTGAGCGACCCGCGCTGTGCCAAGATTGTTCTGACGCGAAATCCGCTGGACAGCTACATCTCACTGAAAATTGCGCGGGAGACCATGCAATGGCAGTTGAAGAACATAAAGCGCCGCCGCGATGCTCTGGTCACGTTTCAGGCTGAAGAGTTCTCGGACTACATGGATCAGCAGCAGGAATTTCAACTGATGCTGCTGAACCGGCTGCAGAAAACCGGGCAGACCGCATTTTTTCTGGCCTATGACGATCTGAACCGGCTGGATATTCTGAACGGATTGGCATCGTGGCTTGGGGTACAGGCGCGGCTGACGGCCCTAGACGACACGCTCAAACCCCAGAATCCCGGCCCGGCCCTGTCCAAAGTCTCAAACCCGGAGGAATTGGAACAGGCGTTGTCCGGAATGGACGCGTTCAACCTGCATCGTAACCCGGGATTCGAGCCGCGCCGCGGGCCGGCAGTAGGCCAATACGTCACTGCCGCCCGGACACCTTTGATGTATCTTCCCTTGCGCGGCGGAAACGACAACGCGGTGACGACATGGATGGCCGATCTTGATGGCAGCGCGCCGGTCACGAACCGCAATCGCAGGCAAATCCGGCAATGGCTGGAGGCCAACCCCGGACACCGCAAATTCAGTGTCTTGCGCCACCCTTTGGCGCGGGCCCATACCGCGTTCTGTTCAAAGATTCTGAGTACCGATCCAGGCGCCTATGCTTCCATCCGAAATACCCTGCGCAACCGCTTCAAACTGCCCATTCCCGGCCAGATCCGCGACGGTAATTACCCCTTGGAACAGCACTATCAGGCGTTTGCGGCCTTTCTGAAGTTCCTGCACCACAATCTGTCCGGGCAAACGTCCATTCGGGTGGACGGCGTTTGGTGCAGTCAGGCGCAGGCGCTGGAGGGGATGTCGGCCTTTGCGCTGCCCGATCTGATTCTGCGGGAAGATGAACTGGCCGCCGCCCTGCCGGAACTGGCGCGTAAAACGGGCCATCCTTCGCCGCCCCAACCGGCAACATGTGCGCCGGACACCCCCTACGCGCTGGATCAGATTTATGACACAGAACTGGAAGCGCTGGCGGTTGAAACCTACCAGCGCGACTATCAGCAATTCGGGTTTGGAGACTGGAAACCGGTCTAGGATCAGGGGCGCAGGGTGATCAGCGTGCCTTTGTTCACCATCGCGTAAATCTCTTCGATTTCTTTGTTTTTTACGGCGATACAGCCTGCCGTCCAGTCGGGCGTCTTACGGGAGCGGCGGATTTCAGACCTGAGGCTGGGCTCACCATGAATGAAGATGTCACCGCCCGGATCGACGCCTGCTGCTTTGGCCTGCGCAATGTCTTCCGAATTCGGGTAGGAAATCCCGATCGACAGGTGATAGCGGCTGCGCGGGTTCCGGCGGTCAATCAGGTACGACCCTTCGGGTGTGCGGCCATCGCCGCGTTTTGTCTTGGTGCCTTGGGGCGCAAAGCCCAGCGCGACATCGTATTCTTTCAGTATCCGTTCGTTGTGCAACAGATACAGCTTGCGCGCGCCCTTGTTGACGACCAGCGACGTCACCTCGGGTCCGCGATATGTCAGAAATTTCGGGTTGGCGGATGCACATGCCGAAAGGGCCAGCGTCGCCATCGCCCCTAATCCAAATACTCGACGATCCATATATTCACTGCCTGCTTCTGCTTTTTTGCGATGATTATGCCAGAAAACGCGAAATTTGAAATCACTTTTTGCTGTTCAACTGCCTGGTCAGGTGGCGCTCGATGGTTTCCAGACGCTCCAGAACCTCATCGCGGTAGGCATCGGTTTTGACTTCATCCTCGGCATGGTGGGCATCCTGCATCGAGTTGACGATCAGACCGACCAGCAGGTTCACCACGGCAAAGGTCGTGACCATGATGAAGGGCACAAAGAAAATCCACGCGTAGGGATAGACCTCCATCACCGGGCGGACGATGCCCATCGACCAGCTTTCCAGCGTCATGATCTGAAACAGCGTATAGGCGGACAGGCCCAGATCACCGAACCAGTCGGGGAAAGACTGAGAGAACAGCTTGGTCGCGATAACGGCGCCGATATAAAACAGGATCGCCATCAGCAGAAACACACTGGCCATGCCGGGAAGCGCCGAGATGAACCCTTCGACAACGCGGCGCAGGCGCGGGGCCACCGAAATGACACGCAGAACCCGCAGGATACGCAGCGCCCGCAGCACTGACAGGCCCGCACCACCCGGAATGAGGGCGATACCCACAATCAGAAAATCGAAAATATTCCAGCCGCTTTGAAAGAACCGCCGACCGGTTGCCACAAGCTTCATGGCAATCTCGGCCACAAAGATTGTCAGGCACAAGCTGTCCAGCGTCACGATCAGGGGGCCTGCGCGTTCCATCAGACTGGGCGAAGTTTCCATGCCCAGCAAGACGGCGTTAAAGATGATGACACCGGTGATGAAACGCCCGAATGCCGGGGCTTCGATAACAGTCGAAAGGCGCTGGGTGATCCCCATTGTGAATATCTCCGGTCTGATCATTGTGCTGGGCCTAAAGTGAACCGCGCGGCAAGTTCGGTGTGTGACGACCACCGAAATTGGTCAACGACCTGTACCCATTCAAGGGCATATCCGGCATCAACCAGAATTTTTGCATCCCGCGCAAAGGTCACGGGGTTGCAGGACACGTAGGCCACGACCGGACGCAGCGCCTGCGCCAGTTCGGCCACCTGCGCCTGCGCGCCCGCACGAGGCGGGTCCAGCACAATGGCGTCAAAAAACTTGAGCTCATCCGGCATCAGGGGTCGGCGAAACAGATCGCGGGCCTCGGTCGTGATCCGTTTCAGGCCTTTGGCTTTGCGCCAGCCCTGGTCCAGCGCCTTGGTCATCGCCGCTTCGCCTTCGACGGCGTGAACCTCGGCCTGTTCCGCAAGCGGTAACGAGAGCGTACCGCAACCCGCAAACAGATCGGCGACGCGCTTCGCGCCCTGCGTGGCCTGCAAAACCGCCTGTATCAGAGCCTGTTCTCCGTCCTTGGTGGCCTGCAGGAATGCGCCGGGCGGCGGGGTGACTTCCGCCTGACCAAACCTCTGGAACGGAGGCGTACGCATGGCGATCACCTCTCCATCCCAGGCCAGCCTTGCCAGCCCGTATGCCTCAGTCTCCTGCGCCAGCGCCAGTTTCAGCGAGCCGTCCAGCGGCTTGCCGCCCTGAACGGATACATCCAGGCCGACCTCGGATAATGTCAGCGTCACGGCCAGCACGCCTTTTCGGCTGCCGCCCAGAACGGCCAACGCTTCGGCAATGGGGATGGCAGCGACCAGCGCCGGGTCGAGCAACTGGCAATCGGGGATCTCGGTAATCGTGTCCGAAGCGCGCCCGTGAAACCCGGCCAACGTTCCCTTTTTCGTTCGACGCACCGCGATTGTTGCCCGACGGCGCGACCATTCCGGCGACGTATGGATCGGACGCATGGGCGCGCTCAGGTCCTGTGCTGCCAGTGCGTTGCGCACCACTTCGACCTTCCAGTCCGCGACAAAACTGTCGGCTGCATGTTGCAACTGGCATCCGCCACAGGCTTTGTAGTGGCGGCACGGCGCCTTGACTCTGTTTTCCGATGGGGTGTCCACGCGGATATCGCCGAGAATCTGGCCCTGCAACGTCCCGCTGACCACTTCTCCCGGCAGGGTGCGCGGCGCGTAGACCGGGCCTTCGGCGATGCCGTCGCCCTGATGGCCAAGACGGGTGATGGTGAATTTCTGCGTCATGCGTGGCCTGATACCGGGGCTGCGCCCGCAACAAAACCCCTGACTGAACGCTTTGCGCCTTATTCCGCCGCTTCGGCCTGAATGAAGCCGCCCGACTGACGGTGCCAGAACCGGGCGTAAAGCCCACCCTGCTCCAACAGCGCCTCATGGGTACCGCTTTCCACGATGCGTCCATGATCCAGCACGATAATTCGATCCATCTCGATCAGGGTCGACAGGCGGTGCGCGATGGCCAGAACGGTTTTGCCCTGCATGACACGATGCAAGGCGGCCTGGATCGATGCCTCAACCTCGGAATCCAGGGCCGAGGTTGCCTCGTCCAGAACCAGTATCGGCGCATCTTTCAGAATGGCGCGGGCCAGCGCGATTCGCTGGCGCTGACCACCGCTAAGCTTGACGCCCCGCTCCCCCAGATGCGCTTCATAACCGGTTCGACCCTGCGCATCCTCAAGCCCGAGGATGAATTCATGCGCTTCGGCCTTCCGCGCGGCGGCGATCAGTTCGGGTTCCGTGGCGTCGGGCCGGCCATACAGAATATTCTCACGGGCCGAGCGGTTGAACATCGCCGTTTCCTGCGTGACCATCCCGATCTGGCTGCGCAGGCTGTCCTGCGTCACCTTAGAAACGTCCTGTCCATCGATCAGGATCGCGCCCTCTTCCCGGTCATAAAGCCGCAGCAGCAGGGACACCAAAGTCGATTTTCCGGCCCCCGAGGCACCAACCACACCCAGCTTTTCGCCGGGCGCGACGGTCAGGTTCAGATCTGCAACCCCGCCGATATCCCGCCCATAGGCGAAACTGACGTTTTCGAAAGCGATGCGCCCTTTGGTGACGTTCAGACGTGTTGCGCCGCTGCGGTCTTCGATCCGGTCCCGCCTGGTCAGTGTCTTCATGCCATTCTCGATCTCGCCGACATTGGCATAAAGGCCCATCAGCGTGAAACTGACCCAGCCTGTCATCTGCGCGATGCGGATCGACACCGCGCCTGCCGCGACGATATCGCCTGCCGTGGCAAAGCCTGCCTGCCACAACCAAAGTGTGGCTCCCAGCAAAAGCACCGGCAACACGCCTGCCAACGCCATCAGGATGGATCGGAAACTGGCCGAGAGCCAACCGAAATCCAGCGACTTTTCGCGCAGGGTCATCATGGCGTCACGCGCGGCCTGATCCTCGTTGTCGGAATGGGCGAACAGTTTGACCGTCTTGATGTTCGTGATGGTATCCACCACCTGCCCCGACACCATTGCCCGGGCTCCTGCCCGCGCGGCCGAACGCAGGCGGATGCGTGGCAAGTACCATCGGATCAACAGCAGATACACCGCAAGCCATCCGGCAAAAGGCAGCATGACCAGCGGATGAATTGACCCTAACAAAAGCAAAGATCCCGCAAGCGAGGCCAGCGCAAAAACGATTGCACTGATGACATCCGACACCACCGACGCCATGGCATTCGACGTCTGCATCTGTTTCTGCGCGATCCGGCCGGCAAAATCGTCGTCGAAATAGGTCGTCGATTGGCCCAGCGTCCAACGATTCAACCGGGCCAGAACAAGCGGCGTAATGTTGGGCATCACAACGTAATTGTTCGAGAAGGACGACAAGGCCGCGATGATCGGCCGCAACAGCATCAAAAAGATTGCGGCACCACCGAAGGCCCACAGATTCCGTTCTTCAAACAGGTTCTCCGGCCCGCTGGTGGTGGCAATGTCGATCACCTTTCCCAGTATCCACGCGGTGGCCACTTCTGCTGCTCCGCCCAGCATGGAAAGGAACGCCGCCACAAACAGGATCGACCAGGACCCCGCCAGGCACCAGCGAATGAACGCCCCCAACCTCTGCGGGGGGGGCGTGTCAGCGCCTTTGAAAGGATCGATGAGGTTTGCAAGCCTCATTCAGCAGCCTCTGGGTTCAGGAAGCCGCCAGACTGCCGCGCCCAGAACTGCGAGTAAAGCCCGCCTTGCGACAGCAGTTCAGAGTGCCTGCCCTGTTCCACGATCCGGCCCCCATCCATCACCAGAATGCGATCCATCTGCGCAATGGTGCTGAGCCTGTGGGCGATGGCGATTACGGTTTTACCTTGCATCATGCCGTAAAGAGTTTCCTGAATTGAGGCTTCGACCTCGGAATCTAGGGCAGAAGTCGCCTCGTCCAACAACAAGATCGGCGCGTCCTTCAGGATCACCCGCGCCAGCGTGACCCGCTGCCGCTGACCGCCGCTTAGTTTCACGCCGCGTTCACCCACATGGGCATCGTAGCCTGTGCGCCCTTGTGGGTCTTGCAGGTCAAGGATGAAGTCATGCGCCTCGGCCTGTTTGGCGGCGGCGATCATCTGCTCTTCCGTGGCGTCGGGTCGACCATAGAGGATGTTGTCCCGCACCGATCGATGCAACAGCGCACTGTCCTGCTGGACCATGCCGATGTGGCTGCGCAGACTGTCCTGCGTGATGTTGGCGATGTTCTGATTGTCGATCAGGATTGCACCGCTCTCGACGTCGTAAAACCGCAAAAGCAGCTTGACCAGGGTCGATTTCCCGGCCCCCGACCGCCCGATCAGGCCGATTTTTTCACCCGGGCGGATTGTCAGATCGACGTGATCCAGACCACCGGTTTCACGGCCATAGTGATGGGACAGGTCGCGGATTTCGATCTGGCCTTTGGTCAGCTGCAAATCGTCGGCCTTCGGTGCGTCCAGCAGGTCGATGGGCTGCGCAATCGTTTCCATCCCTTCGGCAACAATACCGAGCTGGCGGAAAAAACTGGTCAGCGCCCACATGATCCAGCCGGTCATGGCATTCAGCCGCAGGGTCAGGGCGGTGGCGGCGGCAACCACACCGACCGTTGCGCTGCCCTGCATCCACAGGGAAATGGCCCAGCCCACAACGCCGACGATCAGCAGACCGTTCAGCGTGACCAGAACGGCATCCATCACGGTGAAGATCCGCATCTCGATCTGAAAGGTCCGCCGCGTTTCCTCGATCGCTTCGCGGGCGTAGTCGAGCTCCTGCGTATCGTGCGCGAACATCTTCACCGAATGAATGTTGGTGTAGCTGTCCACCACCCGCCCGGTCACGTTCGAGCGCGCATCAGACGCCGCCTTTGACGCCGGTTGCACTCGCCGCACGGTCCACCGGACCAGAGCTGCATAGAGCGCGAACCAGATCAGCAGCGGGATCAGAAGACGCGCGTCTGCCGCATAAAGAAGGATTGCCGCACCGATCAGATAGGCCAGCGAAAAGGATATCGCGTCGAAGACCTGAAAAATCACCTCGCCAGCAGCCGGAGGGGTTTGCATGATCCGGTTTGCGATACGTCCGGCAAAGTCGTTTTCAAACCAGCCAACGGACTGGCGCAGCACGTGTTTATGCGCGCGCCACCGGATCAGGGTGCCAAAATTCGGCAGGATTGCGTTGTTCAGCAAAAGCACGTCCACCACATGCAGCAAAGGCCGCAGGAACAAGACAAAGACCGCCATCAGGATCAGTTCCGTTCCATGCGCCTGCCAAACCTCGGTAGGCGATCCGCTGAGCAGGTCCACGACGCGCCCCATATAGTAGATCAGACCGATCTCGACCCCGGCCACGATGACAGAAATCAGCGCCGTCCAGATGAAGATCCTGTAGAACGGGCTCGAATAGTCCAGCATGAATGGCCACAGCCGCGTCGGCGGTGTGTCGGTCTCGGTATAGGCGACAAAAGGGTCAACAAGGTTTTCGAAATAGCGAAACATGGAGAGTGCTCCGATTGAGCATAAACTAGGGGCGTGCGAAGAAAGATGGCGCCAGAACACCACCCTTACGGGTCAAAGTGTTCCGGCTTTAGCCGAACCAGATCCCGTAATACATTCGCATTCCTCCATCCATGTGACAGGGGCAAGTAACCACAAACGATTTGACTTGTCATCCCTTTTTGAGACCTCGCGCTAATCGGCAAGCAGCTCTTTGCGGCTTAGCCGGAAGCCCGACTCGATCCAACGGCGCTCCAGTTCGGCAAGTTTCTGGCCCAGTGCGGGCCCGGAAAAATCGGGGATCAGGTCCGTTGCACCGATTGGAAAACGGGCCGCCGCGCCAGCTTTCAACTGCTGTTTCAGGTCATCCGACCACGGTTGTTCCAGCAACGCACAGCGCAGCAGGGTTTCATGCAATCCACCATCTTCGCCATAGCGATAACCCAACTCGGCCACGCTTGCGGTCCCCGAGGCCTCTTCCCGCATTCGGGTCAGCCGCTGCAGTTGCGCCCGGCTAAGGCGCAGGGTCGCGGCGTCTTCGGGTGTTGCAATGGCTGCCAGCCTGCGCACTGCGTCAGGGGACGCGCCAGCCTGCTGTTCCAGTGCAATCAGCGGCGCCAGTGATCTGTCATCCGCCCCGGGCAGCACTTGCATCAGAACGCCGGTACTTCGCATTCCCGCCACCGACGGTGCGGGATCAGGGGCTGCCAGCAGCTTCAGCAACTCGGCCCCGACCCGTTCGCGCGACAGTTGACGCAGCCCGTCCGGGTTTGCCGCAATCGCCGCCAGCGCATCCTGATCGAACCCGGCCTGCGGATCGCCATACCAGGCGTGAAACCGGAAAAAGCGCAGGGATCGCAGGTAATCCTCGCGAATGCGGTGTTCGGCGGTTCCGATAAAACGGACCCGGCGCGCCTTCAGATCCGGCAGGCCGTTCAACGGGTCAAGAACCGTCCCGTCCGGGGCGGCATAGATCGCATTCATGGTGAAATCACGGCGGGCGGCGTCTTCTTCCACCTTATCCGAAAATGCCACCACGGCCCGGCGACCGTCCGTTTGCACGTCCCGGCGGAACGTGGTGATTTCATGCGCGATGCCGTGACAAACAACCGTGATGGTTCCGTGATCAATCCCGGTAGGGATAGCCTTGAGGCCCGCATGCCGTGCAAGCTGCATGACCCGTTCCGGCGGCGCATCTGTGGCGATGTCGATATCCGACACCGGTTCGCCCAACAATGCGTTGCGCACGCAACCACCGACAAACAACGCCTGCGCCCCGGCTTCTGTCAGGGCCGCACAGACATTCTGCGTTGCCGGTTCCGTAACCCAGGGTTCAACAATCCGCTTCATTCATTCAACCGTGCTGCCAATCCCCGCAACATGCGGGCCGTTGCGCCCCAGATGTAATAGGGACCGAACGGAACTGTGAAATAGTGCCGTCTCTGGCCCCGCCAACGACGTGATTCCACGATATAATTCGCAGGGTTGAGGACATGTGCAAGCGGAACCGAGAAAACTTCCTCCACCTCACCGGGTTCCGGGATCGGGGTGAATGGCCGCCGCAATATGGCGACGACCGGTGTCACCTGAAACGATGTCACGGTCTCATGCACGGGCAGGTGTCCCAGGATTTCGGGCAGTTCAGGTGGCAGCGCGATCTCTTCGCGGGCTTCGCGCAGGGCCGTGGCAGTGACGTCGGCATCGTCACCGTCCTGCTTGCCACCCGGAAAGGCGATCTGCCCGGGATGGTGTTTCAGGGCCGACGACCGTTTGGTCAGGATCAGGCGCGGCTGGTCTCCGACCAGCGAAATTGGCACCAGCACACCCGCCGGACGCAGTTTCCGCCCCGGCGGAAGAACCGCATCCGGGTTCAGGTCAAAATCGCTGGACCCACCGCCCGGTCGGCGCAGGGCCGCCCTGAGCTGTTCAGTCAGGTCATGCACCGCCGGACTCTTTGGCATCGAAACCCACGGTTTCGGGGTCAAGGACGTAATGTGCGCCACAGAACTGGCAGTCAGCCGTCACCAGACCTTCGGGCGTGGTCATCTTTTCGATGTCCTTGGCGGAATAGATCGACAGGCTCTGCCGCACGCGGTCCTCGGAACAGGTACAGCCGAACTGCACGGCTTGCGCGTCATAAACGCGGGGCTGTTCCTCATGAAACAGGCGGATCAGCAGGTCCGTGGGTGCCACCGAAGGCCCGATGAGTTCCAGATCTTCGACCGTATCCAGCAGGATATTGACCCGGCCCCAGTTTTCGCCTTCTTCGCCGTCGACCAGATCCGTCGCTGTCAGGATTTCGCCCTCGCCCTGACTGCTTGCCACAAAGGGCGAGGCCTTGGGCATATGCTGCAACATGACACCACCCGCGCGCCAGTGTTCCCCCACGCCCGGTTCGGTCGATTTGCCAAAGCTCAGCGAAAACCGGGTTGGCAATTGCTCGGATTGCGCAAAATATGCCTCGGCGCAGGCGCTGAGCGAACCGCCGGCCAGCGGTGTGATGCCCTGATAGGGCTGTGTGCCTTTCCCCTGATCGATCAGAATCGCGAAATAGCCTTCGCCCACCTGATCAAACGGCGCGGCATCGGTCAGCCGATCGCGGTCAAAGCTTGCATAGGCGCGGATGCGGGCTAGCTCACCCTCTTTTTGAGGCGCGTAATAATCCGTTGCGATCATCCGCACCGCACCCTTGGACTGTACCTGCAGCGAAAGCTTCCAGCGCAACGCAACAGTCTGGCCGATCAGCGCGGTCAGCAGGGCCATCTCGGCCACCAATGCCTCGACCTTTTCAGGATAGTCGTGCTGTTTCAGGATGCCGTCCAGAACGCCATCCAGACGGGCCACGCGGCCGCGCATATCCGATACATCGAGTTGAAAGGGCAGGACGGTGTCGTCCCACGCGATTTTCGTTCCAAGAGACATGGGGTTTCCTTACACGCCACGGGTTGGCATACCGCCACCATATAGGTCGAACAGATTGGGTTGTAAGGGGCCATACATGATCAGACGGTTCGGTGAAACCCCGGAACCGGGGCGCAAGTACATACGCAGGGTGGGCGTTTACGGTTTGCTGCCGCGAGGCCGGCACCTGTTGCTGACCTGCCAGACAGAACCTGGGCCGGACCTTCAGTTACCCGGTGGCGGTATCGATCCCGGCGAATCCCCGATCACTGCGCTGCACCGCGAGGTTTACGAGGAGACAGGTTGGCAAATCGCCGCGCCCCGGCGCATCGGCGCGTTCCGACGGTACACGTTCATGCCGGAATACGATCTGTGGGCTGAAAAGGTTTGCCTGATCTATCGCGCAAGGCCCGTGCGCCGCATGGGCCCGCCCAGCGAACCCTTTCACGAAGCATTGTGGATGCATGGCGCTGACGCGGTTGAGATGTTGGGCAACGGCGGCGATCGGCACTTTGCCAGACTTCATTTTAACAGGATCTAACAAAGGTTAAACTCAAAAAAAACGGCAGAGACATCGTCGCCCATGCCTTCGCCGGGCGAAACTGCCTGGGTGAGCTGCCAGAACATGTCGTCCAGAAACTCGCTTCCTGCCCGGTCCGACGCACACCCCAGCGCCATTTGCTGCAATCCGGATTCGTCCAGCAAACCGCCATCGGCCAGACGGCATTCCGTGAACCCATCAGAATACAGCATCAGCCTGTCGCCGGGCTTGAGGTAGAGTTCGGTCTGTTGGAAGTGAACATCCGGCAGCAAGCCGATCGGCAAACCGCCCTCACCCAGAAACTCAGCGCTGCCATCTTGGCGCAGCAGCAGCGGATGCGGATGCCCTGCTTGCACCATTTTCACATGGCCGTTGCGCAGATCGACAATGGCGTAGACCATCGTGAAATATTCTTCGACACCGGCATCCGCCATCAGGCGTGAGTTGAGCGTTGCAGCGACCTGTTCCGGTGGAAGCAGGGCATAGAACTTGTCGAACCGACGCTCCATCGCCACGTTCTGATCGAAATGTGTGCTGGACAGATACCCGCCCAAGCGCGCCGTCATCATCGCCGAAGTGATGCCGTGCCCGGACACATCAATGCTGTAAAACCCAAGACGATTGACGCCGGGGGAAAACATGCCAACAAGGTCACCACCAATGTGACCACAAGGTTTGAGCAGCAGGCTGACCCGGGAATTGCCGAATTCCCGGCTGAACTCGGGCACCAGTGACTGCTGGATTTTTCGGGCCTGCATCAGGTCCTTGTCGATGGCATCGTGGGCCTGCTTCAACTCGTTCAGCGCGTTTTCGATCAGACGGTTCTTTTCCGACAGTTCGCGTTGCATATCCAGAATGCGTGCCCCGGCCGAGATACGGGCGCGCAACTCATCCGCCTCGAGCGGTTTGATCAGAAAATCGTCTGCACCGGCATCCAGCCCGCGCGCGACCTCCTGCTTTTCGCTTTTGGAAGTTAGAAGGATGAAATAGCTGTATTGATCGCCGCCCAGCGCCCGAAAGGTGCGGCAGAATTCCAGCCCGCTCATCCCCGGCATGACCCAATCGCTGACAACCAGATCCGGAAGGCTTTCGGCACATAAGGCAATGGCGGCTTCACCGCCGTCCGCCTCGATCACCTCGAACCCCCATTTTCTGAGGTATGCGACCAGAATGCGCCGTTGCAGGCGGCTGTCATCCACGACCAGCACCCTGCGGATCGCACCAAACTCCATCTCTGCGCTGGCTTCCGCCTGTCCGGGTCCTGACACCATCACCCTCTGCACCGCACGCGATTTCGAATGTCACAACCCTAGCGCGCGGTGATTTAACATCCGATGAAGGTGCAATCCGAGGTTTCTTCGACCGGCTTAACCGGACCTTTACCGCACAGATGCTAATTCCATGGCACAACAGAACGAGGCGGGAAGGGCACCATGATCCACTGGCACAGGGTCAGACAATTGCGGGATGAGGTTGGCGTCGACGAGTTTGACGAAGTGGTGCAGATCTTTCTCGACGAGGTTCAGGAAGCCCTTGCGCGCCTGAACAATGATACCGCGCGGACAGAACTGGAACAAAACCTGCATTTCCTGAAAGGCAGCGCGCTGAGCCTGGGATTCGATCAGTTTTCCAAACTTTGTCAGGATGGCGAACGGCGGGCAGCAGCCGGTGAAGGCGACAATGTGGATCTGACCGCAATCCTGACCGCCTACGATGAATCCCGGGCAGTATTTTTAGCAAACCGGGCAGAGAGCCTTAGTTAGAGGCTGCTTTTTGCGCTCAGATCACAAACTGGGCCAGTGTTTCGTCTTCAGTTATGTCGGTATAGGTGAACCCGGCCTCGTCCAGATGCGCAAACAGCCGCATGAAGTTTTCCGGCTTGCGGGTTTCGATCCCGATCAGGACCGAGCCGAAATTGCGCGCCGATTTCTTCATGTATTCGAAGCGCGCGATGTCATCCTCGGGGCCGAGAATGCCCAGAAACTCTTTCAACGCACCGGGGCGCTGGGGCAGGCGCAGGATGAAATACTTTTTGACGCCGGAATAGCGCTGCGCCCGCTCCTTCACTTCGGGCAGACGCTCGAAATCGAAGTTGCCGCCCGAGGTGACGCAAACCACCGTTTTGCCGCGCACAAAGCTTTGAACATCCGTCACCGCCTCGACCGCCAGCGCGCCGGCGGGCTCCAGAACGATGCCTTCGACATTCAGCATCTCTATCATGGTGGCGCAGATACGATCTTCGGACATCACCAGGACATCCGACAGGTGGCAATTGCGCAGCAGTTCAAAGGGCTTTTCGCCAATCCGGCCGACGGCGGCGCCATCGACAAATGTGTCGACGCGATCCAGCGCCACCGGATGACCCGCCGCCAGCGCCGCGCGCAGGCAGGCCCCGCCTGCCGGTTCCACGAACAGGCAATGGGTGCGATCCCCGAACCAGGTCGCCACACCCGCCGACATCCCGCCACCGCCCACCGGCAACAGCAGGTGATCAGGCACACCGCCCAGCTGTTCCTCGATCTCGACCGCAAGGGAGGCCTGCCCTTCGATCACATCCTCATCGTCGAACGGCGACAGGAAATGCCCGCCTTTTTCCGCACACCATTTTTGCGCCGCCTTCAGCGTGTCGTCGAAATAGTCCCCGGTCAGATGAATCTCGATATTGTCGCCGCCAAAGATGCGGGTTTTCTGAATTTTTTGCTGCGGGGTGGTCACGGGCATGAAAATCACACCGTTCACACCCATGTGCTTGCACATATAGGCCACGCCCTGCGCGTGATTGCCCGCACTGGCGCACACAAACAGATCCTGACCCGACTGCTTGCGCATGGCGTTGAACGCGCCCCGGATCTTGTAAGACCGCACAGGGCTGAGGTCTTCACGCTTGAGCCAGATATCAGCCCCAAACCGGTCGGACAGGTGGGCGTTCCGCTGCAACGGCGTTGGCGGAAACACGGTGCGCATCGCCTGTTCGGCGGCACGGGCGCGGGTCATGAAATCAGTCATGACCGTTTCAGTGCCGCATCAGTGCAAGAAGGGCAAGGAATACATATGTGTACGCGGCTCAGGTGAGTTCGCGTTTTTCGACAAAGATCCCATACATCGTGGTCAGGATGCTGACATTGATCATCGGCAGAATGAGAGATCCGAAAAACACGGTCAGCAAAACGCCCAGAACCGGGATAATGGCAAGCGCCGCAAGCGCAAACTGCACCAGGATCTGAAACACAAAACTGACCACTAGCAGAACAACAATCGCGCCAGCCACACCCGATGTTCGGTTCCACGCATCGCCCAGTGTAATCGGGTTGCCGATCGCGGCAGCCGGCAGGATAATGGACAAGCGGTAGAAGCAAACAACCAGAACTAGCGCGGCACCGAAGCTTATGACAACCGCGATCAGTCCGGCGCTTTCACCCAGGACAGACAGAATTAGTCCGACCGGTATGAACCCGATTGCCATCAACAGGCCCAACAAAGCAAAGCGGCCAAGATAGGCGAGAATTCTGTCGAAGCGGAATGTGGGCAACAGCCCGCTGGGGTATTCCTCCAACAATATGAACCTGTGCCAGGACACGGCGATCCAGAACATCACGATGAACACCACGACGACAACCAAAAAGGTAAATACCGTAATCGAACCAAGGTTTTCTGGCGACGCATTGGCGGTGTCATCAAACGACTCGAGTGGAATTCCCAGCAGCAGAAACAGCCCGACGATCACGGCGGTTGCGATCACGGCCGGTCCCAGTGCGATCTGCAAAACCTGTCTGCAATTCCCGAATACCATCCGCACCGAATGCGCAAAAATCTCCCAACCCAGCATCTGAAAACCGCCCTCTCAACCAATCCTTGTTCTCTTTCCAACTGTTTCACCCCAATTCCCGCCCTGCGTCAATCCACACAGCTTGCCCCCGGGTCCAAAACCCGCTAGGGGCCAAGCGTTCTACGCATAAGGGGAAGTCAGATGTCCGCGCCCAAGAAAGTTGTTCTGGCCTATTCCGGTGGCCTTGATACCTCGATCATTCTGAAATGGCTGCAGACCGAGTATGGCTGTGAGGTCGTGACCTTTACCGCCGACCTGGGTCAGGGTGAGGAACTGGAACCCGCCCGCAAAAAGGCCGAACTGCTGGGGATCAAGCCCGAGAACATCTATATCGAGGATATTCGCGAAGAGTTCGTCCGCGATTTCGTCTTCCCGATGTTCCGCGCCAATGCGCAATACGAAGGATTGTACCTGCTGGGCACTTCCATCGCGCGTCCGCTGATCTCGAAACGTCTGGTCGAGATTGCGCAAGCCACCGGTGCCGATGCCGTGGCCCATGGTGCGACCGGCAAGGGCAACGATCAGGTACGGTTCGAGCTGGCGGCCTACGCGCTGAACCCCGACATCAAGGTCATCGCCCCGTGGCGCGAGTGGGATCTGACCAGCCGTACCAAGCTGCTGGAATTTGCCGAGGCGAACCAGATTCCGATTGCCAAGGACAAACGCGGCGAGGCTCCGTTTTCGGTCGATGCCAACCTGCTGCACACCTCGTCCGAGGGCAAGGTTCTGGAAGATCCCGCCGATATGGCGCCCGACTATGTCTACCAACGCACCGTCCACCCCGAGGATGCGCCGAACGAGCCGGAATTCATCGAAATCGGCTTTGAAAAAGGCGATGCGGTCAGCATCAATGGTGAGGCAATGAGCCCCGCGACCATCCTGACCAAGCTGAACGAATATGGCGGCAAGCACGGTATCGGCCGTCTGGACCTGGTCGAAGGCCGGTTCGTGGGCATGAAATCGCGCGGCATCTATGAAACGCCGGGCGGCACCATCCTGCTGGAGGCGCATCGCGGGATCGAGTCCATTACAATGGACCGCGGCGCGATGCATCTGAAAGACCAGCTGATGCCGCAATATGCCGAGCTGATCTATAACGGCTTCTGGTACTCGCCCGAGCGGGAAATGCTGCAGGCCGCAATTGACAGGTCTCAGGAACACGTCACCGGCACCGTGCGTGTGAAACTGTACAAAGGCCTGGCCTCGACCGTCGGCCGCTGGTCGGATCATTCGCTGTATTCCGAGGCGCATGTGACCTTCGAGGAAGACGCCGGTGCCTATGATCAGAAGGACGCAGCCGGATTCATCCAGCTAAACGCCCTGCGCCTGAAACTACTGGCGGCGCGGGACAAGCGGCTTTCAAAATAAGCCCTGCTCGACCGAATTCTGAAACCCCGGCCCGCAATCCGGTGCCGGGGTTTTTTTGTTGCGTGCTCTGGTTCCTGTTGCGTCACCCTTGCCCGCGGCCCCCGTTTGTCCTTACGCAAAAGTCAATTGGGGAAAGGACAACACATGCTGCAAGAGATCGCCGACGGAATTCAGAAAGGTCTGAACGGCAAAAGCTTTGACGGATCGCTCAAATTCGATTGCGGCACGGATGGCGTCATCGTTCTGGCGGACAACATGGCGTCTACGACGGATCAGGACACTGACTGCACCATTCGGATTTCCAGGGACAACCTGACAAAGCTGCTGACCGGCAAGCTGAACCCGATGACGGGCATCGCGATGGGCAAGCTGAAAATCTCGGGCAACATGGGCGTGGCGATGAAGCTGGGGCAGTTGCTGGGTTAGCGCGCGATAACTTCGTTTCACCAGCATGTGACAAACGATGTCAGCGGATTGCATGATCGGGGAACACGGGGCAGCCTGTCTCTGGAAGGAGACCTGCCATGACCCGGACTGCAAATGCCGTTTGTTTCAAACCGACCCTGCTGTTCATTCTGATCGTTCTGGCCGCGCTGCTGCGCGCACTGCCAGCGCCTGCCGCCGGGACCGAGACACTGACGGTTGCGGGCGGCTGTTTCTGGTGTGTTGAATCCGATTTTGAATCCGTCCCCGGCGTGACCGGCGCCGTTTCGGGTTATACGGGCGGCACGGTGGACAATCCGACCTACAAGCAGGTGACACGTGGCGGAACCGGACACTACGAAGCCGTTCAGATCACATTCGATCCGTCGCGGGTGTCACGTGGAACGTTGCTGAACATGTTTTTCCGCTCTGTCGACCCAACCGATGCCGGTGGGCAGTTCTGCGACCGGGGCGACAGCTATCGGACGGCAATTTTCGTCTCTAACTCAGGGGAAAAGGCGCTGGCGGAAAAAGCCAAGTCCAATGCGCAATCCGCATTGGGACAAACGGTGGTCACGCCCATTCTGAACGCATCCACGTTCTACCCGGCCGAAAAATACCATCAGGATTATTACAAAGGCGACAAACTGGTCTTAACCCGCTTTGGCCCCAAACGTCAGAGCAGCGCTTACAAGGCCTACCGCAAAGCATGCGGACGCGATGCGCGGGTCAAACAACTGTGGGGAAGAGATGCGTCCTTCGCCGGGTCCTAATCGAACCGTGCCGCGCGCACTTCCTTCAGATCGGGAATAACGTCAGCCGTCCCGTGCCGCATGACCATCAGGGCGCCGGCGCGGGTCGCCTGTGCGATTGCCTGCTCCATCGGCAGCCCCCGGTCCATTCCAGCCAGTACGTAGCCGGTGAATGTATCCCCCGCGCCTGTTGTATCGACTGCCTTGACCGCATGGGCTGGAAAATCCTGTGGTTCGGCACCCCGTTGATAGTAGCGCGCGCCTTTTGATCCGAGGGTTACGATGACATGCCGGACGGGCAGATCATTGGCGTTCAGACCGGTTTCCTGTTGTAGCTGCTCGGCCTCCACCTCGTTCAGGATCAGAAAATCGAGGTAAGGCAAAACCGCCTTGACCGCATCGGCCTGAAACGGGGCTGCGGCGTAACAGACGGTCAGACCCAGGTTGTGCCCCAGCCGGGCCGCTTCGACCTGCGCGTTGGTTTCGTTCTGCATCACCAGCAGATCGCCGGTATCGGTCGCGGACAGTGCCTGGCCCAACTGATCCGCCTGCAATGCATGATTGGCGCCAGGGTACAGGACGATCAGGTTCTCGCCCTGCGCATCCACCGCGATGATCGCATGGCCTGTAGGTGTGTCAACTTCGGCAATGTGGCGGGTGTCCACGCCGTATTCTGTCAGCCGGTCCTTTGCCCAGCGCCCATCGGGACCAACGGCCCCGATATGGCTAACATGCGATCCGGCCCGCGCAGCGGCGACGGACATGTTCGCCCCTTTGCCGCCCAAAAAACGCTCCAGCCCATTTGCGGCCAGAGTTTCCCCCGGCGCAGGCAGGTGCGGCAGGGCGTAAACCATATCCGCGTTTATTGAACCGAGGTTCCAAATCGTCATGACTTACCCGATATCGCAAGAGGCCAGGATGGCCATATTCAGAATGTCATTCGCCGTCGATACGGTCGAGCAGATCTGGATCGGCTTGTCGACCCCGGAAAGGATTGGGCCAATCACCGTCGCACCGCCCATTTCCTGCATCAGTTTGGTTGAAATCGACGCTGAGTGACGCGCAGGTACGATCAGGATATTGGCCGGACCGGTCAGGCGCGAGAACGGATAGGCCGCCTGCTGATCCACGTTCAGCGCAACATCCACGGTTATCTCGCCTTCGTATTCGAAGTTGACGCCGCGCTGGTCCAGAACCGCTGGCGCGCGGTGCATCTTTTCCGCACGTTCCGAGACCGGATACCCGAAGGTCGAGAAGCTGACAAAGGCGACCCGCGGTTCGATCCCCATATGGCGCGCCACGGCGGCCGAGCGTTCGGCGATTGTGGCCAGGTCGTTCTCGTCCGGCCATTCATGGACAAGCGTGTCGCCGATCAGAACGATGCGCCCCTTATGCAGCAGCGCCGTAACCCCGGCCGCACCATGGGTGGCGTCGGCATCGAACACGTGATTGATACGATCCAGAACATGCGCGGATTTACGCGTCGCACCGGTCACAAGCCCGTCTGCGTGGCCGTGGGCCAGCATCAGGGATGAAAACACATGCCTGTCCCGCGCGGCAAGGCGGTGAATATCCTTGGAATCAAAACCTTTACGCTGAAGCCGGTTGTACAGGAAAGATTTGTAAGTCTCGAGATGCGTGGTGTTTGCTGCATTCACGACCTCCAACTCACGCACTGCGTCCCCGAGGCCGGCGTCCTCGAGCTTTTTCTTGACATCATCGGGTCGGCCAACGACCAGGGCCTTGCCGAAGCCCGAACGCTGATACATCACGGCTGCGCGCAACACACGGGGATCGTCACCCTCGGCAAAGATCATCCGGCTTTGCGCAGCGCGGGCGCGGGCGTTCAGACCGCGCAGGATGCTGGCCGTCGGGTCCATGCGGGACTTCAGGCTCAGCTCATAGGCGTCCATGTCGATGATCGGACGGCGGGCCGCACCGGTATTCATCCCGGCCTTGGCCACGGCAGGCGGAATACGATGGATCAGGCGCGGGTCAAACGGCGTCGGGATGATGTAATCCCGTCCGAATGTCAGAGACTTGCCATAGGCCATGGCAACCTCATCCGGCACATCCTCGCGTGCCAGATTGGCCAAAGCATGGGCACAAGCGATTTTCATCTCGTCATTGATGGCACGGGCATGGATGTCCAGCGCGCCGCGGAACAGGTAGGGAAAACCCAGAACGTTGTTCACCTGGTTCGGATAGTCGCTACGCCCGGTGGCGACGATGGCATCTACCCGAACCTCGTGCGCTTCTTCCGGAGTGATCTCGGGGTCGGGGTTCGCCATCGCAAAGATCACCGGATTGTCGGCCATGCTGGCCACCATGTCCTGCGTGACCGCACCCTTGACCGACACGCCCAGGAAGACGTCGGCACCCTTCATGGCCTCGTCCAGCGTACGCAGCTCGGTCGAGATCGCGTGGGCCGACTTCCACTGGTTCATACCCTCGGTCCGGCCCTGATAGATCACACCCTTGGTGTCGCAGACAATACAGTTGTCATGCCGCGCGCCCATCGCCTTGAGCAGTTCGATACAGGCGATCCCTGCAGCACCCGCGCCGTTCAGGACGATCTTTACGTCCTCGATCTTCTTGCCCGAGATATGTAGCGCATTCAGCAGACCCGCCGCACAGATCACCGCAGTGCCGTGCTGGTCGTCGTGGAAGACCGGGATGTCCATCTCTTCCTTCAGACGCTGTTCGATGATGAAGCATTCGGGCGCTTTGATGTCTTCCAGATTGATGCCGCCAAAAGTCGGCCCCATCAGACGCACGGCGCGGCAGAACTCATCCGGGTCCTCGGTATCCAGTTCGATGTCGATCGAGTTCACATCGGCGAACCGTTTGAACAGGACCGATTTGCCTTCCATCACCGGTTTCGAGCCCAGCGCGCCCAGATTTCCCAGACCCAGCACAGCGGTCCCGTTCGAAATCACGGCCACCAGGTTGCCCTTGTTGGTATAGTCATAGGCCGTTTCGGGCGATTCAGCGATGGCTTCACAGGGAACGGCCACACCGGGGCTGTAGGCCAGCGACAGGTCCCGCTGCGTGGTCATGGGTACGGTGGCCTGCACCTCCCACTTCCCGGGGGTTGGTTCCAGGTGAAAGGCCAGCGCCTCTTCGTTGGTGATCTTCGCTTTGGGCATGTGATGGGTCGTTTCTTTACATCTGCGGGACGATTGCCTCATAGCGCAGGAGAACGCGCGCCTCAACGGGAATGAGTTTTCGGCTTTTACAGAAGATGCGGGATTTGTAAGGTCGCGTCCGGAATACGCCAGAAGGGATCAGCCTTGTCCACAGTCACGCCGATGATGGCGCAATATCTCGAAATCAAAGAGGCCCATGCCGACGCCCTGCTGTTTTATCGCATGGGCGATTTTTACGAGATGTTCTTTGAAGACGCCGTCAACGCCGCCGAGGCGCTGGATATCGCGCTGACCAAACGCGGCAAGCACAACGGAGCCGACATCCCCATGTGCGGCGTGCCTGTGCATTCTGCCGAAGGCTATTTGCTGACACTGATCCGAAAAGGTTTCCGAGTCGCCGTCTGCGAGCAGATGGAAAGCCCGGCGGAAGCGAAGAAAAGAGGCTCTAAATCGGTCGTAAAGCGCGATGTTGTACGCTTGGTGACCCCCGGTACGCTGACCGAGGATGCACTTTTGGAGGCTCGCCGCCACAACTTTCTGGCTGCTTACGCCGAGGTCCGGGACGAGGCTGCGCTGGCCTGGGCCGATATCTCGACCGGGGCGTTTCACGTGATGCCTTTGACATCCGTGCGCCTTAGCCCTGAACTGGCACGGCTGGCACCATCCGAGCTGATCGTGGCCGATGGAATTCAGGACAAACTGAACGAGCCTGCCCGAGATCTTGGTGTCTCACTAACCCCGATCGGGCGTGCCAGCTTTGACAGTGCCGCGGCGGAACAGCGTATCTGCGGATTGTTTCACGTGGGCGCCCTGGACGCATTTGGCAGTTTTGGACGCGCTGAGATTTCAGCAATGGGCGCGCTGATCGCCTATCTGGAAATCACACAAAAGGGCAAACTGCCGCTGCTGCAGACCCCGCTCAAGGAATCCGAAGACCGCGTTGTTCAGATCGACAGCGCAACTCGGCGCAATCTGGAACTCACCCGATCACTGTCTGGAGGCCGCGCCGGTTCACTGCTGTCTGTGGTCGACCGAACCGTCACACCGGGCGGCGCGCGTCTTTTGGAGCAGCGCCTCTCCAGCCCCTCCCGCAATCTGAATGTCATCCACGGGCGGTTGGATGCGGTGAGTTTTGCGACCGAAGACAGCCTGATCGCTTCGGACCTGCGCGAGGCGCTGAGGAAAACCCCTGATCTGGATCGGGCCTTGTCTCGCCTGTCACTGGATCGCGGCGGCCCTCGTGATCTGGCAGCAATTCGAAACGGCCTGACGCAGGCAACTGCGATTGCCGAGCTTTGCGTAGATAAGGACTTACCCGTCCTTCTGGCGACCGCGTTGCAAAATCTGGTTGGTTTCGACGACCTGTTGAACCTGCTTGATGAAGCCCTTGTTGCCGAACCCCCGCTGCTAGCCCGCGACGGCGGATTCATCGCACCGGGGTATGACACAGAGCTGGACGAAGCCCGCTCCCTGCGCGACGAAGGCCGCTCGGTCATCGCAGGGTTTCAGCGGAAATATGCGGAACATACCGGAATCACGTCTCTAAAGATCAAGCACAACAACGTGCTGGGTTACTTCATTGAAACGACGGCCACCCATGCCGAGAAGATGCTGAACCCGCCGTTCAGCGAAACCTACATCCATCGGCAGACCACAGCCAATCAGGTGCGGTTCACCACGGTCGAACTGTCTGAGATCGAAACCCGCATCCTGAACGCAGGAAACTTGGCACTCGAAATCGAAAAGCGGCTCTATCAAGCGCTTTCTGACGAAATTCTGAATAAAGCCGCGCGCCTGAACCAGGCGGCACGCGGTCTGGCCGAACTGGATCTGACCACAGCTCTGGCCGATCTGGCGCGCGGTGAAAACTGGTGCAGACCCCAGGTCGACACCTCTCGCGCATTTGATATTCAAGGGGGCAGGCACCCGGTTGTCGAACATGCCCTGAGGCAACAAAACGGCGACGCCTTCATCGCGAATGACTGCGATCTCAGCGCCAATGGCGGCGCGGCGATCTGGCTGCTGACCGGTCCAAACATGGCCGGTAAATCAACGTTTCTGCGCCAGAATGCACTGATTGCTTTGCTGGCCCAGATGGGCAGCTATGTCCCCGCTGAACAAGCGCATATCGGCCTTGTCAGCCAGTTGTTCAGCCGCGTCGGAGCGTCAGACGATCTGGCCCGTGGACGCTCGACCTTTATGGTCGAAATGGTCGAGACCGCCGCCATCCTCAATCAGGCGGATGACCGCGCGCTGGTCATTCTCGATGAAATCGGTCGCGGCACCGCCACCTATGACGGTCTGTCCATCGCATGGGCCACGCTGGAACATCTGCACGCCGCCAACCAGTGCCGCGCCTTGTTTGCCACGCACTACCACGAACTGACCGCTCTTGCCGGACAACTGGAAGGCGTCGAAAACGCGACTGTCGCCGTCAAGGAATGGAAGGGTGAAGTCATCTTCCTTCACGAAGTTCACAAGGGTGCAGCCGACAGATCCTACGGAGTTCAGGTCGCGCAGCTCGCCGGACTGCCGGCATCTGTGGTCGAACGGGCCCGCATTGTTCTGGACCAGCTGGAAAAAACCGAACGCGAAGGTGGCAAACAAAAGGCCCTGATCGACGACCTGCCTTTGTTTTCGGCTGCGCCACCTCCACCGCCACCGGCACCGAAAACCTCGCCCGTAACCGACCTGCTGGATCAAGTTCTGCCGGACGAACTGACCCCGCGGGAAGCACTTGACCTTATCTACAAACTGAAAGAGGCGGCCAGATCCTGACCGCCCCTTCATCTTTTCAAAAATACTCTCGCCGAAGGCTTGGCCTCGCAGAAGCCAATCAGTTCGCAGGCATCGACGATACACCGACCTGCGCCGGACGCAGCAGGCGGTCATGCAGCATGAACCCCTCGGCCGAAACCTGAATGATATCACCCGCACGAGTCCCCGGCACCGGGGCTTCGAACATCGCTTCATGCACATTCGGATCGAACCGGTCGCCAACCTCGGGCGTGATCACTTCGATTCCATGCTTCTGGAACACGTCCTTCAAGGCCCGCATGGTCAGTTCAACGCCTTCGATCAGACCGGCGGCAACCTCTTTCTGTTCATCCGTCACAGTCTCAAGCGCGCGCTTCATGTTGTCGTAGACCGGCAGCATGTCACGGGCCAGTTTCGATCCGCCATACTGTTCCGCATCGCGGCGCGCCTTGTCGCCCCGCTTGCGCGCGTTTTCCGCATCCGCCAGGGCGCGCATGAACTTGTCTTTGAAATCGTCCCGCTCAGCGCGCAGCGCATCGATCTCCAGCGCCTCTTCGCTGATATCCATCAGCTCCTCAGCAAGTTCTTCCGCCTCGGCGGTTGCGATATCATCCAGAAATTCTTCGTTCTTGGGCTCTGCCATCTCTTACCCTCTAGCTCCGGTCGGATATCAGCTTGCCGACCAGTTGCGCCGTATAATCCACGATCGGCACGATCCGTCCATAATTCAGACGCGTGGGCCCGATGACCCCGACCGCACCAATTATCTTACGATCAGCGTTCATATATGGAGACACCACCAAAGAGGAACCCGAAAGTGAGAAAAGTTTGTTCTCTGAGCCGATAAAAATGCGCACACCCTCGCCTTCTTCGGTCAGTTCCAGAAATTCCGCGATGTCCCGCTTGCGTTCCAGGTCATCAAACAGCGTTCGAATGCGGTCCAGTTCCTCGGTCGCGCCGGTCTCCCCCAACAGATTCGCCCGCCCCCGCACGATCAAACGGGCCGAGTCGCCCGCATCGCCGTCCCAGGCGGCCATGCCGCTTTCGACCATCCCGCGCGCCAGCATATCGATTTCCTGCTTCCGCGCATCAATCTGGGTCTGCATCTGGCGCCGCACTTCGCTCAGCGTCCGGCCCTCAATCAGCGCATTCAGGAAATTTGCAGCCTCCCGCATCGAACTGGGTGTCTGGCCGGGCGGTGGTGTGAACAGCCGGTTCTCAACATGTCCGTCCGCAAAAACCAGAACCACCAGGGCCCGGTCATGAGCCAGCGATACAAACTCGATATGCTTGATCTCGGATTCGTGCTTTGGGGTCAAAACCAGTGATGCGCCATGTGTCACGTGTGACAAGGCGGAGCCGACCCGGTCCAGCATTCCCCCCACATCACCCGCGTTAGAGCCTAATGTCTCATCCAGCTTTTGCCGGTCATCCGCTCTCAGATCGCCGACCTCAAGCAGACCATCGACAAACATCCGCAGGCCCATTTGCGTCGGCACCCGACCCGCACTGATATGCGGGCTGTCGAGCAAGCCCAAAAACTCCAGATCCTGCATCACGTTGCGCACGGTCGCGGCGCTGACTTTTTCCGACAGTGTGCGAGTCAGGGTCCGGCTTCCTACTGGCTCACCGCTGTCCAGATAACTCTCAACGATCAGCCGGAACACCTCGCGCGACCGGTCATTCATCTCGTTCAGAATTTTATTTGCTTCGCTCATCGGCGGTCCCCTGCTGGGTCGTCATTAAATCGCAGGCAATTGAAAGGTCAATCGGGGTTGCATCGTAAGCCAAGGGGGCGTTATCCCCAAGCCAGCAAACAAAGGATTTTCAATGCGACCCTCTGGACGTGATCTAAACGAAATGCGCCCGGTTTCAATTGAAACGGGCTTTACCAAACATGCCGAAGGTTCCTGTCTGATCAAGATGGGCGATACCCATGTATTGTGTACCGCCACGATCGAGGATCGTGTGCCGCCCTTTATCAAAGGCTCGGGCCTTGGCTGGGTCACAGCCGAATACGGCATGCTGCCGCGCGCGACCAATACAAGAATGCGGCGCGAAGCGGCATCGGGCAAGCAAGGCGGGCGCACCGTGGAAATCCAGCGCCTGATCGGCCGCGCCCTGCGCGCCGGTGTGGATCGGGTTGCACTGGGCGAGCGTCAGATCACCGTGGACTGTGATGTGATCCAGGCCGATGGCGGCACCCGTTGCGCTTCGATCACCGGTGGATGGGTTGCCTTGCGTTTGGCAGTCAACAAACTGATGAAAACTGGCGATGTGATCTCGGACCCCTTAGTGGACCCTGTTGCAGCAGTTTCTTGCGGTATTTATGCAGGCCAGCCGGTATTGGATCTGGACTACCCCGAGGACAGCGAAGCCGGCGTCGATGGCAACTTCATCATGACCGGGTCGGGCAAGCTGATCGAGGTACAGATGAGCGCTGAAGGGTCTGTCTTTAGCCGCACTCAGATGGACCAGCTTATGGATTTGGCGGAAAAGGGCGTGACGGAATTGGCTGCAGCGCAAAAGGCCGCCGCCGCATGACCCGCAAGTTCGACGGCGACAGGCTGCTGGTGGCCACGCATAACAAAGGCAAGCTCAAGGAGATGGCGCATCTTCTCGAGCCCTTTGGAGTGTCCGTCGTGGGCGCCGGTGAAATGGATCTTCCCGAACCGGAAGAAACCGAGGACACGTTCGTCGGCAACGCCCGGATCAAGGCTCATGCCGCTGCCAAGGCCACCGGCCTGCCTGCCCTGTCGGACGATTCCGGAATTACCATCGACGCGCTGGACGGCGCGCCGGGCGTCTACACCGCCGATTGGGCCGAAACCGGCGACGGACGCGACTTCCTTATGGCGATGAATCGGGCGCATAACGAGCTGGAGGAAAAAAACGCGCCCCACCCCCGCACCGCGCAATTCCGCAGCACGCTGGTTCTGGCCTGGCCCGACGGACATGATGAAGTGTTCGAAGGAATCGCACCCGGCCACCTGGTCTGGCCCATCCGTGGCGAAGGCGGATTTGGGTATGACCCGATGTTTGTCCCCGACGGATACGAAATTACCTTTGCCGAAATGGACCGTTGGGAAAAGAACAAGATCAGCCATCGTGGGCGCGCGGTGGAGATGTTCGTGAAAGGCTGCTTTGGCGGATGATTGGCGCAACGGGGGCTTTGGCCTGTATGTGCATTGGCCTTTTTGCGAGGCCAAATGCCCCTATTGTGACTTCAACAGCCATGTTTCTAGAAATATCGTTCAAAAACAATGGCTTGAAGCGTTTCTTGCTGAGCTGACCCGCTCGGCCGCCGAAACGCCAGGCCGGGTTCTGAACACGATCTTCTTTGGCGGCGGAACACCATCTTTGATGGCGCCGGAAACCGTTGCTGGTGTGATCGAGCAGGCGCGCAGCCTGTGGCGCCCATCCAACAGCCTTGAAATTACACTGGAAGCCAATCCCGGTTCGGTCGAGGCCGGACGCTTTGCCGCCTATCGTGACGCCGGGGTCAATCGCATTTCGATGGGCATTCAGGCCCTGAACGATGATGATCTGCGCCGTTTGGGACGCGTTCACACAGTGGCCGAAGCGCAAGCGGCGTTCGACATTGCCCGTCATTGTTTTGACCGTGTCAGCTTCGACCTGATCTATGCCCGCCAGCACCAAACGCTGGAGGCGTGGAAATCGGAGTTGACCGAAGCACTGGGCATGGCGGTGGACCACTTGTCGCTTTATCAGCTGACAATTGAAGAAGGCACGGCTTTCGGTGACCGCTATGCGGTCGGCAAACTGCGCGGGCTTCCGGAAGATGACAGCGCGGCAGACATGTATCTGGCCACGCAGGAGATTTGCGAAGCTCATGGTCTGCCGGCATACGAGATTTCAAATCATGCCCGCACAGACGCGGAATCCCGACACAACCTCATATACTGGCGGTACGGAGATTACGTCGGCATTGGCCCCGGTGCACATGGGCGCCTGACGTTGTCGGGGCAAAAGATGGCGACCGAAACCTATTTGTCTCCGACCAGGTGGCTAACAGCTGCTTTGAACGGCAATGGCGAAAAGTCCCGAACCGCCCTGTCATCAAAAGATCAGGCAAATGAATACCTGTTGATGGGGATGCGTATTGCCGAGGGGCTGGACATGGACCGGCTCGCAGCCCTTTCCAAAGCCCCGTTGAATCCGGACAAATTGGATGAGCTCGAGTCCTACGGGATGATCAGTCGTGATCAAAACCGTCTTTTTGCAACCAAAGACGGTCGCGCGGTGCTGAATGCCGTGATCTGCGAATTGTTGGAGTAGCGCATGCAGTTTCTTTGGGCCGGACTGGGGTTGCTATGCGTGGCACTGGCGGTTGTGGGGATTGTCCTGCCGTTGCTTCCAACGGTGCCGTTCTTACTGCTTGCAGCGTTTTTCTTCGCGCGCTCCTCATCCCGGTTGCACAATTGGCTGATCACCCACAGGACCTTTGGCCCGATGATTCTGGATTGGCAAAGTTCCGGTGCGATCCGCCCGGCCGCAAAAAAGGCGGCAACCTTGTCGGTTGCCGCCGTGTTTGGATTGTCTGTTCTGCTTTCCCTGCCAGCCCACGTCCTGATCATTCAGGCCCTCGTTCTGGGCGGCGTAATGGGTTTTATCTGGACCCGGCCTAACGGCTGAGCTTGGCGCACAAATCGTCCAGCTGGTCCAGGTTTTCATAGGTCAAAACAACCTGACCCGATTCAGTTCCGGCCTTGTGATTGATGGACACCTTCATCGCAAGGATTGCCGAAAGATCCTTTTCCAGCGCTCGGGTGTCCGCATCCTTGCCCGCATCCAGATTTCTGGCCCTGGGTGTCGTTGTTGCCGGACCGTCTTGCTTCTTTTTGACCAAAGCTTCGGTTGCTCGAACAGACAACCCATCTCGGACGACAATTTTCGCCAATTCAGACGGGTTTTCGGCCGTGATAAGCGCCCTCGCATGTCCTGCGGACAATTTCCCTTCAATAACAAGGGTTTGAACGTCAATTGGCAGAGACAGAAGGCGGAGTAGGTTGGCTATGTGGCTGCGGCTTTTGCCCAGGGCTTCTGCAAGCTTTTCCTGCGTGTGACCAAAGCGGTCCATCAACTGTTTATAGCCAGCGGCCTCTTCCACCGCGTTCAGATCAGCGCGCTGGATGTTTTCAATGATGGCAACTTCCAGAACCTCGGTATCGTCAAAGTCCCGAACAATGACCGGGATGTCGTGCAGCTGCGCCATCTGTGCGGCCCGCCAGCGTCGCTCCCCCGCCACGATCTCATACTCGCTACCATTGATCTGGCGCACGATCAGCGGCTGGATGATGCCCTTTTCTTTTACCGACGCCGCAAGTTCATCCAATTGATCGGTTGAGAAAGTACGGCGTGGCTGGTTCGGGTTCGCACGCAGTTTTTCGATCGGAACCTTGAGATCAGGGCGGCGGGATTCAGAAAAGCCGCGCCCATCTGTTTCAGTTGCGACATCAGCCATAAGGGCCGACAATCCCCGCCCCAATCCCCGGGATTTTGTTTTTTTGACGTTCACGTCGGCCTCCTCACTGCTACCTAGGCGGCGGCTCTGTTATTTTTTTGCATGACTTCCCGGGCCAGGTGACGGTAGGCCATCGCCCCCAGAGACCCCGAGTCGTACTGCAAGACCGGCAACGCATAAGACGGCGCTTCGCTGACCCGAACATTTCTGGGTATCTTGGTTTTAAATACCATCTCACCCAGATTGTCACGCGCGTCTTTTTCAACCTGGCGGGACAAGTTGTTGCGGTTGTCATACATGGTCAACACAACACCTTCGATTCTCAGGTCCGGATTTGCGGTCTGGCGAACCTCTCGAATAGTCAGCATTAACTGAGACAGCCCCTCAAGTGCGAAGAACTCGCTTTGAAGCGGAACCAGCACCGAATGGGCCGCAACCATGGCGTTGATCGTCAGCAAATTCAGGGACGGCGGGCAATCGATCAGCACATAATCCAACTCAAATTTGTCAATTGCGGTCTGACGTAGCGCATCGTGAAGCAGATAGCTGCGTTTTTCATTGGAAATGAGCTCAATATCGGCTGAACTCAGATCGACAGTGGCTGGGACAACAAAAAGCCCGTCAATCTCCGTTTCCTGAATCACCGCCTCCAGCGGAGCATCGTCAAGAATCAGGTCATAGGTCGTCCAGTCGCGGTCCTCGACGCCCAGACCGGTTGACGCGTTCCCCTGCGGATCAAGGTCCACAACTAGAACTTTACACCCCGCTTCGGCGAGGCCTGCCGCTAAGTTGATCGCTGTTGTGGTTTTCCCTACCCCACCCTTCTGATTGGCAACCGCAATTATCCGAGGCCCTACCGGGCGAGACAGATCAACCACGTAATACTCCTTTGACCTTAAGGATAACGGCTTGGGGTTCGGTTAAACTTCTAATTGGCTCAACACCAAAATTCCATTCCTTACGCGCGTCTTCCAGTTCTTTTTTCCAGTTTGCGCCTTTTGGGAACAGCGCTACGCCGGAATCGGCTAAATGCCTGTCGCAGAACGACAATAGTTTACTCAGATCGGCCAATGCTCTGGCGGATAGTACATCTGCTTCGGCAGGTTCCGCCAACTCGATCCGCTTGGAAACTACAGTGCAGTTTGCGCCGCATTCCCGGGCTACATTTCGCAAGAAGGCCGATTTTCGCTGATCGCTTTCCAAGAAGGTGAATCTGGAGTCAGGTGCTTCATCAATGGCCATAATTGCGCAAACCATGCCCGGGAAGCCCCCTCCGCTGCCCAGATCCACCCAATGCCCAAAGCTCTCGACACAACGGAATACCTGCACGGAATCCAGGATGTGGCGTGTCCAGATCTCCGAATGACTGTTTTTCGAAACAAGGTTGATCTTAGGGTTCCAGCGATTCACCAAATCTACGTAGGTCTCAAACCGAGCAAATGTTTCACGTGAAACATTCAGCCCGTCAAACAAGGCAAACTCTGAACTCATGCTTTCCGGGCCTTCAGGCCGCGCCTTAGTTTTGCAAGAACCAGTGCCAGAGCGGCAGGAGTAACGCCTTCGACCCGGCTGGCCTGTGCGATATTTTCGGGTCTTGCTGACGAGAGTTTTTGCTTCATCTCTGAAGATAGCCCCTCCATCCCGAAATAATCGAAATCTCGTGGGATTTCATAGGATTCATCCCGCTTCATAGCTTCGACATCCCTTTGCTGGCGCGCGATATAATTCGCATAAAGCGCGTCTCGCTCGACCTGCAACCGAATTTCATCTTCGACCTGTTCAAGATCCGGGAGTAGCGGGATCAAATCCTGAAAACTGACATCTCGGAAGGCTAGGATTGCCATTCCATCCCTGCGGTTTCCGTCCTGGTTGACATTGATTCCCGCAGCTCGCACTTCCTTTGGCGTGAAGCTTTGTTCTTTCAGGCGCGACTTAACCTGATCCAATTTTTGAACTCTTTCTTCAAACTGGATTCTTCGACGTTCATCAATGCAACCCAGTTTCATCCCAATGGGTGTCAACCGTTGATCTGCATTGTCAGCACGAAGGGACAGCCTGAATTCTGCCCGGGATGTAAACATTCGATAGGGTTCTGCCACACCACGCGTTGTCAGATCGTCGATCATGACACCGATATAGCTGTCGGCCCTTGTAAAGTGTACCGGATCCCGCCCTTGCGCTTCCAAGGCCGCATTCAGACCTGCGACCATACCTTGTGCCGCCGCTTCCTCATATCCTGTGGTACCGTTGATCTGACCCGCAAGATATAGACCCGGTACATCAGGCAAAGACAGTGAACTCGTCAGAACACGTGGATCCACGTAGTCATATTCGATCGCGTATCCAGGTTGTAGTATTTCAGCGGCCTCAAGTCCCTTTATGGACCGCACATAGGCCAGTTGAACATCCTGAGGCAGAGATGTCGAAATTCCATTCGGGTAGATTGTGTGGTCTTTCACACCTTCTGGTTCAAGGAAAACCTGATGGGAATCCTTGTCCGCAAACCTAACGATTTTATCTTCGATCGACGGGCAATATCTGGGCCCAACGCCATCTATGTGACCGCCATACATCGCCGAACGGGACAGGTTGTTTTGAATTATCTCGTGGGTACGTTCGTTGGTATGGGTGATCCCGCATGAAATTTGTGGCGCGACCGCTGTTTTTGTCAGAAACGAAAAAAATGTTGGATCCTCATCGCCCTTTTGCTCATCCAGTCCCGACCAATCGATGGTTCTGCCGTCCAATCGCGGTGGTGTCCCGGTTTTGAGACGTGACATCGGAAGATCAAATCCGTCCAGGCGCTCCGCCAGTTTCACCGATGGCCGGTCCCCCATCCGACCTCCGGGCTTTGACGCATCTCCGATATGTATCACGCCCCGAAGAAAAGTACCTGAGGTCAGAATAACAGTTTTCGCGTGAATCTCTGATGAGTCAGCCAGTTGAACTCCGGCAACTCGTGATCCATCCATCAGGAAGTCGACGACTTCCCCGGTAATCACGGACAGGTTTTCCTGTCTTTTCGTCGTCGCTTGCATGGCGGACCGATACAACGCGCGGTCAGCCTGTGTTCGGGGCCCCTGCACGGCCGGACCCTTGCGGCGATTAAGCAGGCGAAATTGAATACCAGCCTGATCGGCGACCTGACCCATGACGCCCCCCAGGGCATCAATTTCCCGAACCAGATGCCCCTTGCCCAGCCCGCCGATTGCCGGATTGCAGGACATTACTCCGATATCCGTTTCAGACAAGGTGACCAATGCGGTGGCGGCACCCAACCGGGCTGCGGCATGTGCGGCTTCGGTTCCGGCGTGACCGGCACCAATTACGACGACATCAAACATTGAATGTTTCACGTGAAACACTCCCTACTTACCCAGGCAGAAGCTGGAGAATATTTCGTCCAACAGGTTTTCAACATCTATTCTGCCGACCAGTGATTCAAGGGCGCGTATGGCTGAACGCAGTTCCTCGGCTGCGATATCATACAGATCCGGACCTGATTCCAGAACGCTTGTTGCGTCGGACAAGGATTGCAAAGCTTTGTTCAGCGATACACGGTGCCGTTCGCGCGTGGCGATACCATGGCTGGTATATCGCTGCGCCAAGACACACGATATCTGGGATATTAGCTGATCTATCCCTTCCCCGGTTTTCCCTGATATTCCACCTTTGGAATGTGAACGCAGGTCGGATTTCGGAAAGACCTGGATATCTCCTTCGCTCATCGGAACACCCAGATCTTGCGGAGAATCAGCCAAAAACACTCGCAAATCAGCAGCTTCGGCGCGTTTTCGGGCCAGTTCGATTCCTAGGCTTTCAACGTGATCCTCGGTTTCGCGCAACCCGGCTGTGTCCAACAATGTGACAGGCAGCCCGGCAAGGTCCATGCGAACCTCAATCACATCACGGGTTGTTCCGGCAAATTCCGAGGTTATTGCAGCTTCCCGCCCGGCCAAGGCATTTAGCAGAGTGGATTTACCTGCATTCGGCAAACCAACGATGGCCACCTCAAATCCTGTTCGAATTCGTTCGGCTATTTTTACGCCTTCCGCTTCCCGGCGCAGGTCATCCATGACACCCGATACAAGCGACCGCACCTCAGGCGTAACATCTGTCGGCACGTCTTCATCGGCAAAGTCGATAACCGCCTCCAACAAGGACGCGGCGCGGATAAGGTCACGACGCCAGCGCTCGGCCAGAACACCCAATTCACCAGCCAAAACCGTTTGCGCCTGTTTACGCTGAGCTTCGGTCTCCGCGTCAATCAGATCGGCCAGACCTTCGACTTGCGTCAAATCCATCTTGCCGTTTTCCAATGCTCTGCGCGTAAACTCTCCGGGTTCAGCCAAGCGCAGATCTTCCATGTCAGACAGACAGCGCAAAACGGCGTTCACTGAAGCCGTACTGCCATGGATCTGCAGCTCAGCCACATCTTCGCCGGTAAAGCTGGCCGGTCCTTCGAAGGTCAGTACAAGTCCATCATCCAACCGCCCCCCATCCTGCGCATACAGGGATCGGAGGTGCATGCCGCGGGAAGGCAATGTACCGCGGGTCAGTTCTGCCGCGGCCTCATGCGCCTGTGGACCAGAGAGGCGGATAACCGCCACCCCTGCTTTGCCTTGCGCGCTGGCCAAGGCGAATATCGTATCCATTCGAAGGCCTCGCGTCGTTTAAGACCTGTGTCAGGTGTTCATCGAATCGAAGAACTCGCCGTTCGTCTTGGTCTGTTTCAACTTCGACAACAGGAACTCGATCGCGTCCGTCGTGCCCATCGGGTTGAGGATGCGGCGCAGAACGAAGGTCTTCGCCAGATCACCCTTGTCGACCAGCAGGTCCTCTTTCCGGGTACCGGACTTGAGGATGTCGATCGCCGGGAACACGCGCTTGTCTGCAATCTTGCGATCCAGAACGATTTCCGAGTTACCCGTACCTTTGAATTCTTCGAAGATCACCTCGTCCATCCGGCTGCCGGTGTCGATCAGCGCGGTGGCGATGATGGTCAGCGAGCCGCCCTCTTCGATGTTCCGCGCGGCACCAAAGAACCGCTTGGGCCGCTGCAGCGCGTTGGCGTCCACACCACCGGTCAGAACTTTACCCGAGGATGGCACCACAGTGTTAAATGCCCTACCAAGTCTTGTTATTGAATCGAGAAGAATAACAACATCTCGTTTATGTTCGACCAAGCGTTTGGCTTTTTCGATCACCATTTCCGACACGGCCACGTGGCGCGTCGCCGGTTCGTCAAAGGTCGAGGACACAACCTCACCCTTCACCGAGCGCTGCATATCGGTCACTTCTTCCGGGCGTTCGTCGATCAGCAGGACGATCAGGTAGCACTCGGGGTGGTTCTGCTCGATCGAATGCGCGATGTTCTGCAGGATCACCGTCTTACCGGTGCGCGGCGGTGCCACGATCAGCGAACGCTGGCCTTTACCAATTGGCGAAACCAGGTCGATGACACGCGCCGATTTGTCCTTGATTGTGGGATCTTCGATCTCCATCTTCAGACGCTCATCCGGATACAGCGGCGTCAGGTTGTCGAACAGGATTTTGTGCTTGGCCTTATCAGGATCTTCGAAGTTGATCTTTGTGACCTTGGTCAGCGCAAAATAACGTTCGTTCTCATCTGGTGCCTTGATCTCGCCTTCAACCGTGTCCCCGGTCCGCAGTGAGTGCAGGCGGATCATGTCAGGCGAGACATAGATATCGTCCGGACCCGGCAGATAGTTCGCCTCGGGCGAGCGCAGGAAGCCAAAACCGTCCTGCAGCACTTCAAGCACACCATCACCGCCAACGGTCCAGCCATCATCCGCGCGTTCGCGTAGAATCTGGAACATCATCTCGCCTTTCCGCATGGTCGAGGCGTTTTCGATCTCCAGTTCTTCGGCCATCGCCAGAAGGTCTTTGGGGCTTTTGGCTTTCAGGTCGGCCAGATTCAGGGCTTCAGTTGTCATGATAAATACCTTCACCGCTGGCATCGCGGCACGAAGTGGAATTTCAGTACGGAAGATACGCCGCCCGGACGGGCGTGTTGATCCCTACATAAGCGCGACGGCTGGCAGAGTCAAACAGGCCTTCAGAACTTCAGAATGACCGCCAGAACGATGGCAACCATCAAAACGGTCGGTACCTCGTTCATCATGCGGTACTGGCGCCCAGTGAGCTTGTTTCGGCCTTCAAGAAAGTCCTTGCGACGTGCCATCAGCCAGTGATGGAACCAGGTCATCCCGATCACTGCTGCGCCCTTGACCCAGGGCCAGGACCAGTCCCAGCCGACGATACCCGGAGTAAAAACCATGATCAGGCCGCAGGCCCAGGCCACGATCATTGCCGGGCGCATGATGACCCGTAACAGCTTTTCTTCCATTTCAAAGAAAATCTGTTCAGCCCCGTCGACGGATTGCGCCTTTTCCACGTGATAAACGAACAATCTGGGTAAATAGAACAGACCTGCCATCCAAGAGATCACGGCCATGATATGTAAAGACTTCACCCACGGGTAAATCGTGAAAAGAAGATCGGTCATTCTGGCTCCGGGCGTTGCTCGGAACTCTCCCTAATAAAAAAATAAGAAAAGAGAAAGGATGATGGTTTTGTAGAGAGAGCAGAATCCGTGGATTACTTTTTTGCCCTTCACTTTTCCCCAGGTGGATAGAGTTGACCGCAATGCCGCTGATCTTGTTAATTTAATTATTTATCGCTTAAATTCATATAGTTAGTATACCATTACGCGATCTTCACTGTGGATAACTCGATGGCCAACTGGGGACATCGCGGTTTTCCCGATTTCCAAAGTTATTCTTGTCCTGCTTTGACAGTTTTCGGGCGACTCGGGGAAGATCCGCGCCGAAATCGCGGGGTTGCGTGTCAACCTGAAAACCATACAAAACGTCCCAGATCACTCAACGCTTTGCCCACGGGGTTTTCCACATGCCTGTCCCCATCATACTCGCTTCGGGCTCGGCCATCCGGGCGCAACTTCTGGAGAACGCGGGTGTCCCGTTTTCCGTTCAGGTCGCGCGCGTAGATGAAGATAGCATGAAACGCGCGCTGTTGGCTGAAGAGGCATCACCGCGTGACATTGCCGATGCGCTGGCCGAGATGAAGGCGCGAAAAATCAGCGACAAGAACCCGGGGGCCATAGTTCTGGGATGTGATCAGGTTCTGGACTTCGAAGGCCGTTTGTTGTCCAAGCCGGAGACGCCTGATGACGCACTGGCCCAGTTGAAGGCGATGCGGGGGAAACGGCACATGTTGCTGTCGGCTGCCGTCATTTATCAGAACGGGGAACCGATCTGGCGACATGTGGGGCAGGTTCGTCTGCGGATGCGGGCCAGTTCGGATGCCTATCTGAAGGATTATGTGGCGCGCAATTGGGACAGTATCCGATACGCCGTAGGTGCCTATAAGCTGGAAGAAGAAGGCGCGCGGCTGTTCGCCACCATTGACGGCGACTATTTTAACGTCTTGGGTATGCCCCTGTTGGAGTTGCTCAACTATCTGGCCGTAAAAGGGGTGATCGATCAATGACGGAACATCGTATTCCTCTGGCCGGGGTGATCGGGCACCCGGTGGCGCATTCCCGGTCGCCCAAGCTGCACGGTCATTGGCTACAGACCTATGGTCTGGCCGGGCATTATGTTCCCATGGATGTCACGCCCGCGGATCTGGAAACAGTTTTGCGGAGTTTGACGAAAGCCGGGTTTGTGGGTGCGAATGTGACGGTTCCGCATAAAGAAGCCGCACTGCGTCTGGCCGATCATGTGTCTGACCGGGCTTCGGTCATCGGGGCAGCGAATACGCTTGTGTTTCGCGACGATGGCTCGATCCATGCCGATAACACAGACGGGTATGGCTTTATGGAGAACCTGCGCGCAGGCGCGTCCGACTGGAACCCGCAGGACGGGCCGGCCGTGGTCTTTGGGGCCGGCGGCGCAGCGCGCGCCATTCTGTCCGCCCTGGCGGATGCTGGCGTCCCCGAGATCCTGCTGACCAACCGAACCCGCACTCGTGCCGATCATCTGAAAGAAGAATTCGGCCAGCGCATTACCGTGATTGACTGGGTGCAGGCCGGAAATGTCATTGAAGAGGCCGAGCTTGTGGTGAACACAACCTCGCTGGGAATGCAGGGTCAACCCGAACTGCGCGTGCCGCTGGATGGCTTGCAGCCCGGCACCGTAGTAAATGATTTGGTCTACGCCCCGCTGCGCACCCGCTTGCTGGAACAGGCTGAAGAAGCCGGATGCACAACGGTGGACGGTCTGGGCATGCTGTTGCATCAGGCGGTTCCGGGTTTTGAGCGCTGGTTCGGAGTGCGCCCTGAAGTCACCGCAGAAACCCGCGCGGCGGCCTTGGCATGAGTTTTGTTCTTGGCCTGACCGGCTCGATCGGCATGGGCAAAAGCACGACGGCACAGATGTTCGTGGCCGAAGGCTGCGGGTTGTGGGACGCGGACGCGGCAGTCCACCAGCTTTATTCTGCAGGTGGAGCGGCAGTTGCGCCGATGGCTGCTGTGTTTCCCGAGGCTGTCCTTGACGGCGCTGTCAGCCGGGATGCGTTGAAACAGATCATCACCTCTGATCCTTCCGCTCTGAAAACCGTAGAAAGCATAGTGCACCCGCTGGTTGCTGCGGATCGAGCCAGGTTCCGGGAAACCGCGACCGAGGATATTCTGGTGTTCGACATCCCGCTTTTATTCGAAACGGGCGGAAACGTCGCCATGGATGCCGTTGCCTGCGTGTCGATCCCGGCCGAGGAACAAAAACGCCGCGTCATGGCCCGCGGAACGATATCCGAAGCGCAGTTCGAGCAAATTCGCGCCAAGCAGATGCCGAATGAGGAAAAATGTGCGCGGTCGGATTTCGTGATTGTCACCGATACGCTGGACCATGCGCGCGCGCAGGTGCAGGATGTGGTCAGGCAGATCAGGGCAGGACTGGCAAATGCGTGAGATCGTTCTCGACACCGAAACCACGGGCTTTGATCCCGAAAGCGGCGACCGGATCGTTGAAATTGGTGCGGTCGAGCTGTGGAATCACGTCGCGACGGGCGAAACCTATCATGTCTACATCAACCCCCAGCGCTTGATGCCGGAAGAGGCATTTGGTGTGCACGGGATCGGTCCGGATTTGCTGGATCCGCCCCGCCCGCCAGAAAAAGGCCAGGTGACGCTTAAGGACAAACCTGTATTCGCCAAGGTCGGCCAGGGATTCCGCGATTTTGTGGGCGATGCGCGATTGGTGATCCACAACGCATCCTTCGATATGAAATTCCTGAACGCCGAACTGGGCTGGATGGGCCTGGCCCCGATTCCGATGGATCAGGCTCTGGATACGCTGGCCATTGCACGAAAGCGGTTTCCGGGCTCGCCCGCCTCGCTGGATGCGCTGTGCCGCAGGTTCGGCATCGACAACTCGAACCGTGTTCTGCATGGCGCTCTGCTCGACTCGGAGATTCTGGCGGAGGTGTATCTGGAACTGATCGGCGGGCGGCAACCCGATTTCGGCCTGTCGGCGTCTACCGCAAATGCCTCCGGAGGCAGCGAGGATTGGCGTCCGGCGCCGCGCGCAACCCCGCTTGCGCCGCGGATCACCGAAGATGAACGCGCCGCACATCAGGAATTTCTAGAAAAACTGGGCGAAAATGCCCTTTGGACCCGCGCCTGAACCAATGTCCGGCGCGGGTCAGATTTATCAGGCTTCGGCCTTCTGGGCTTCGGCCTGGCGGCGCATCAACTCGTTACGGTAGAGGCCGACAAAGTCGATTGTGTCCAGGTTGACCGGCGGGAAACCACCGTCGCGGGTGATGTCGCTGACAACGCGGCGCAGGAACGGGAACAGCATCCGCGGACATTCGATCATCAGGAACGGGTGCAATTGATCCTCGGGCACACCTTCCACGTGGAACAGTCCGCAATAGTCGATTTCGCACAGGAACAGGATGTCTTCCATGCCCTTGGCTTTCGAGGTCAGGTTCAGCTTGATCGAAACCTCGAACTGGTGGTCTGCCGGGCGCTTTTTCGCGTCCAGATTGACCTGTACGGCAATCTCGGGCTGCACATCGCCGGATACACCCTTTTGCGCCATCACGTTTTCAAAGGACATATCGCGGATGAATTGCCCCAGAACCCGCATCTGAACCTGCGGGGCGGTTTGTGCCGCAGCGTTGTCTGCGGCTTTTTCTTCGGCCATGGATCTACTCCAAAATTGAATTTCGCCACTGCTTATCAAGTTGGGCGCGGCACCTCAATGCTCGTGCGGACCATCCACCCATTTCGACGGTTTTGTTGGTTCTTTGCGGGGATGAACCTCGGTAAATTCGCCATCGATCACGCCATCCTGACCAAAGGGATCATTGCGCTGGTGAAATTGTGCACCGGTGCCCATCTGAAAATGCGTCACCGTTACTTTGGATTTCAGATACCGGAACACGGCAACCCTTACGCCGGGGATAAGCAGCGCAAAGCCCACGGCATCGGTAAAAAAGCCGGGCGTCAGCAACAATACGCCTGACAGAATGATCATGGCGCCATGGGCCAGGGGTTCGGTCGGGTCGTCGAGATTGTTGAATGTTCTCTGTAATTCACCCAGCGCCATGCGGCCTTGCGTCCGCACCAAAGCGGTGCCCAGAAAGGCTGTCAGGACAACGATTGCAAGTGTCGGCCAAAGTCCGATCAGACCGCCAACCTGAATGAACAGGGCAATCTCGATGATCGGCACCAACAGAAATGCCAGAAACAGATACATTTTCGTCATCCTTTCGCGTGCGCAGGGCAGTGGACTTGCCCTAAACTGTCACCTACATAGTGACATGAGGCCGCGTATACAAAGTCGCGGTTCTGAAAAGAGGATGAAATGAACGAACCCATGATCCAGCTGCTGGTCCTGGCCGGAATTGCCGTTTTCCTGATCCTGCGCCTGAAAAGCGTTCTGGGTACGCGTGAAGGTTTCGAGAAACCTCCTCTGCAGCAGCCCGGTTCCAACAAGGCACGCCGCGATTTTGAAGTGATCGACGGCGGCCCGGATCATGACATCACCGACCACGTTCCCGAAGACAGCGAGCAGGCCCAGACACTGGCCGCGATGAAACGGATCGAGCCCGGATTTTCCGTCACCGAATTCGTGCAGGGTGCACGCGGCGCTTACGAGATGATCGTGATGGGGTTCGAAAAGGGCAACCTGGACGAAATCCAGCCTTTCCTGTCGGAAGAGGTCTTTGACACTTTCGTTTCCGTTGTGGCCGACCGCGAAGACCGGGGCCTGACCATCGAAGCCGAATTCATCGGTGTGCGTGAAACCGTGCTGGCCGATGCCCGTTTCGACAAGGACACCAATCAGGCCGAGATCACCATGAAGTTTGTGGGTGAACTGACTTCGGTGGTGCGGGATCGTGGCGGGGACATCATCGAAGGTAGCCCCAACACGGTCAAACGCCAGAAGGACAGCTGGACCTTTGCCCGTGTCATGGGCTCGGATGATCCGAACTGGCTGCTTGTCGCCACGGACGCATGATTGCCACGCTCCGGTCGCTCTTACTGGTGGGCGCGATGACCGCCGCCAGCGCCGCCGGAGCCGAGGCGACGCGATCCATCCTGTCATTCGACGATCTGGATGGCTGGGCCGCCGACGATCACGGGGCGGCCCTTTCGGTTTTTCTGAACACCTGCAACGACCTGAATGACCCGGACTGGCGGGCCTTGTGCGGCGTGGCCAAGACTTATTCCCCTGACGCAGCCCGGGCCTTCTTTGAACTGTTCTTTCGCCCTGTCCTTGTCGAAGACGGCAAGGAGGCTTTGTTCACCGGGTATTTCGAGCCGGAACTGGACGGGTCCAGAACCCGATCGGATCGGTTCAGATATCCGCTATATAAAATTCCGCCCGAGGCACGCGCTGCCGACAAATGGCTGAGCCGCCGCGAAATCCTGACGGGCGAGGCCATGGCCGGGCGCGGGCTTGAGATTGCGTGGGTCGACGATCCGGTTGAGCTGTTCTTTCTTCAGATTCAGGGCTCGGGGCGAATTCGCCTGCCCGATGGCAGCGCCTTGCGCGTCGGATATGGCGGCGCGAACGGCCACCCCTATCGGTCGATCGGGGTCGAGCTAATCAGGCGCGGTGTTCTTGGCGCACACGAGGTCAGCGCCCAGATGATCCGGGCCTGGGTACGCAAGAACCCCGAGGCTGGTGCGGAACTGTTGTTCCACAACCCGTCCTATGTGTTCTTCCGCGAAGTCACACGGGTTGCTCCAGACCGGGGACCGCTGGGTGCCATGAACCGATCGGTCACGACCATGCGCAGTATTGCGACGGACCCGGCCTATACGCCGCTGGGAGCACCAGTCTGGTTGGAAAAGGATGGGGCAAATCCGCTGCGCCGCCTGATGATCGCGCAAGACACTGGTGCGGCCATCAAGGGCGCGCAGCGCGCCGATATCTTTTTCGGAACCGGCGACACCGCCGGTCAGGCTGCAGGGAGGCTGAAGGATCCGGGCCGCATGGTTGTGTTGCTGCCGATTCAGCGCGCTTATGCCATGTCGCCGGATGAGTTGTGATGTCCCGCCGAAAGCTCACCGCAGAAGAGGTGGAATTGTGGCGAAAGGTTGCGAAACGGGCCGAGCGTTTGCACCCCGAGATTCCGCAGACGATCCACCCGACCGTTTTGCCGAAACCCAAGCCGAACCGGCAGCCAAAACCGAGATTTGACGAGTTTGAACTGGGGCAGAAAGCAACGACAAATCCGGCGCAACATGCCCTGAAACCCGCAATTGGAGACAGTCTGCGGGCAAGTCCGGTGCAGATGGACACCAAGGCCTTTGCGCGAATGAAGCGCGGCAAGCTGAAGCCGGAAGGCAAGCTGGACCTGCACGGAATGCGCGTGGACACGGCACATCCGGCTCTGGTGCGGTTTGTTCTGACTGCGCAGGCTTCTGGCAAGCGTCTGGTTCTGGTTGTCACTGGCAAAGGCAAGGACAGGGATGAGCCCGGACCGATCCCGACGCCGCGGGGTGTCCTGCGCAATCAGGTTCCGCAATGGCTGTCGTTGCCGCCACTGGCGCAGGCCGTCCTTCAGATAACACCCGCCCATATCAGCCACGGGGGCGACGGAGCCTATTACGTGTACCTGCGCCGAACGCGTTAAAGTGTGCGTGCGGCTTGTGTGATACCGATCCAAGTTACCCCGCAGACCAGAATGAAAAACCCTCCGATCCAGAGAAACTGGGTCGCAAGCGGAATGCCGGTATCAATCAGAATGCCCGTCAGTCCGGGGCCGATGGCCGACCCAAGCACCATGATCGCTGTTGCCAATGCCTTGATCGCACCGATGTGGCGCGTTCCGTAAAACTCGGCCCAGAATGCGCTGGGCAGCGTGCTGTTGGCACCGACGGTCAGCGCCAGAAGGACCAGACCGGTCAGGGCGCCACCAATCGAACCGGTGAAGGACAGAACAAGAAACCCCAGCGCCATAGGCAACTGGTAAAACGGCATAATGCGCGCCGTACCCCATTTGTCCAACGCCCAGCCCGCCGCAAACATAGACAGCACGCCGACTGCGGTGAAGACCGGGAACAGCGCCACCAGTTCGATATGAAGCCAGCCTTTGACCTCGGCCAGATGAACCTGATGAAAAAAGAAGGCCGTGATGAAGGCGGACGGACCCAACAATGCAGGTGCCATGAACCAGAACAGCGGATGCAAAAGCGCGTCCCGGCGGGTCCAGTGGCGGCCCTGCATGCCGGTGGCGGTATATTCACTGGCCAGACTTTGAGGTGTTCGTTCCTGGCGTAGCAGTCGGATCAGGATCGGTATTCCCAACGCAGTGACGGCAGCGCAAACAAGCCACAGTGTTCGCCAGTCGAGATGGGCCATTGCAGCGACAAAGATCAGGGGCAAAAGCGCCTCGCCGATGGAAAACCCGACCGAGGCGATGGCAAGCGCCCTGCCCCGCGTTGCGGTAAACCATCGCGCCATGGCGACCAGCGCCAGATGGGTGCTCATCCCCTGTCCAAACAGGCGGAGAAGGAAAACGACCAATGGCAGCAGAACAACCAACTGGTTCAGCGCCATCGCTGCTGTGGCCACCGCCAGCCCCGTCAGAACCGCCGGGCCCAGCGCCCGCACGCGAAAGATATCGGTCAGCCCTCCGGCCCAGACCATCAACACCGCAGACATCAGCGTGCCCAGCGAATAGAGGCTTCCCCATGCACCGTGGCTCAGGCCGAATTCGGACCGGATCTGGCCCGAGAAGATCGAGATAAAGAAGGTCTGCCCGAAACTCGACAGAAAGGTCAGCAGCGCCCCCGCGCTCAGCCAGCTTGCGTTCTGGGCAAGATACCGACGCAGGCCGCCCGGGTTCACGGAGTCGTAACCTCGGCCTGCCCTGTTTCAGTCAGGACTATTTCGGTTGCACCGTCCGGGTTCCGCTGGCTTGGCGGGACAAGAATGTCGATAGCCGGTCTATCTTCCGGCCCGAACGTATTGTTGACGCGTCTGAGCGAGCTGAGGATCGCCAGCAGCGCCGGAGAAGTCGCAGCCACAAAATGCGATGATTCTGCATCGCTGTTAAATGCGGTGGTGTCGATCACGCTGATCGGAAATTCTTCAAGACTGTCGATCGAGCTGATGTTGCCCAACCGCTCACCCTCATCCGTTCCGCGCAAACGGGCCGAGATGTTCAGAATCCTGTCCTTTTGCGAAACCATGACGAGAAACGGATCCGGCGGGGACTTGATCCGTTCCATCTGCGAGCGGAACAGATCCACGTCCAGATCCGGTGAAATCAGAACCACGCCTTCCAGGTTCCTTTTGGCCCAGCCGGGTTCCTGCAACTCGGCCTGACGCATCATCTCCATTGTCAGAGCGCTTCCCATGGAATGCGCGACCAGAATGACCCGCTTGACCCCCATTGATTTCAAAGAGCGAATGGTCTGTTCCAGCCCGTCACGGGCGAACAGCATGCTGTCCAGATCATAGGCATAGCCAAAGCCTGTCGCACGGCTGGGCCATGAATAGACCAGAGTGTTTCCGGGCAGGCCGATATCGTGGGACAATTGTGCGGCCCGAAACAAGGTCTCGGTCTGGGTCGAGTTGTATCCGTGCACAAAAATTGTGACGTCTTCTTTGCCGCGCAAATGGGTTTTCAGGTCCTGCGGCCCATCCAGTTCGGTGACGTTCGCTAACACGAACTCTTTCTTCGGATTTGGGTTGGCGTAGGAGAACTTCAGGGTTCCCGGGGTGTGATTTGGCGGAATCGAAACCGTGGTTTCCAGGTAGCGCAAGGATTCGCCGCGACGGAACCCGTATGACCCATTCGCCTCTTTGGCGCGGGTCGTGGTTGCCAGGATCGTCTTGGGCGTGCCGACAACCGCAGCCGAAGGCACGATTTCAGACACCGTCCTGTCGACACAGGCGCTGAGTGAAAGACAGGCAAGCAGCAGGATCAGATGGCGCAACACGGACAATCCCCGGATCAGGTTTGCGCCAAGCTATCGAATTCTCGCCCCACGTCCAGCGGCGCGGGGTAGAAGAAAGGCAAAATCCGGCTGAGCGTGTTACAAAACGTAACGGCTGAGATCGGTGGATTTGGTCAGTTCACCCAGATTGCTGCTGACAAATTCCGCGTCGACCGTGATTTCCGTTCCGGCCTTGTCGGGGGCGGCGAAAGACAATTCTTCGAACACGCGCTCCATCACGGTGTACAGCCGCCGCGCACCGATGTTTTCGACGCTCTGGTTCACATCCGCCGCAATGCGGGCAAGCGCCGCGATGCCATCCTCGCTGAACCGGACAGTAACATCCTCGGTCCCCATCAGCGCGGTATACTGAAGGGTCAGGGCGTTGTCGGTTTCAGTCAGGATGCGCACAAAGTCTTCTTCCGTCAGGGCGCGCAGTTCGACCCTGATCGGCAGACGCCCCTGAAGTTCCGGCAACAGGTCCGAGGGCTTGGCGATGTGGAACGCCCCGGAGGCGATAAACAGGATGTGGTCTGTTTTGACGGGGCCATGCTTGGTGGATACGGTTGTGCCTTCAATCAAAGGCAAGAGGTCCCGCTGAACCCCTTCCCGGCTGACATCAGCGCCGCGTGCGTCAGAGCGGGCGCAAACCTTGTCGATCTCATCCAGAAATACGATGCCGTTCTGTTCGACGGATTCCAGCGCCACGCGGTTGACCGTTTCATCATCCAGCAGCTTGTCGGCCTCTTCCCCGATCAGGGCATCGTAGCTTTCGGCGACAGTCATCTTGCGTTTGACCGTGCGTCCGCCAAAGGCCTTGCCGAAGATGTCGCCCAGGTTCATCATCCCCATCTGGCTGCCGGGTTGGCCGGGAATGTCGAACATCGGCATCGGGCTCGAGGTGTCCGAGAGTTCCAGCTCGATCACCGTATCGTCCAGCTCACCGGATTTCAGTTTTTTGCGAAACATCTCGCGCGTGCCTTCGCGGGCGTCTTCCCCGGCTATGGCGGCGATGACCCGGTCTTCGGCGGCCTGATGGGCGCGCGCCTTGACGTCTTCGCGCATGAACTCGCGGGTCTGCAGGATGGCGGCGTCCGCCAGATCCCGCACGATCTGTTCCACGTCGCGCCCGACATAGCCGACCTCGGTAAACTTGGTGGCCTCGACCTTGATGAAGGGCGCGCGGGCCAGTTTGGCCAGACGACGGCTGATCTCGGTCTTGCCGACGCCGGTGGGGCCGATCATCAGGATATTTTTCGGATAGACCTCGTCCCGGATGTCGTCAGGCAACTGCTTGCGCCGCCAGCGGTTTCGCAGCGCGACGGCAACCGCACGTTTGGCATCCTTCTGGCCAATGATGAAGCGGTCCAGTTCCGAGACAATCTCGCGCGGGGTCAGGTCGGTCATATGCACTCAATCCGTTTGTTTCGAAGCGGAACCTAATCATAAGGCGCGAAAACACAAGCCGATCACGAAAACATCACGCCAACACACGGTGCGCACACAGAAATTCGTCCCGAAGTGATTGGAGTATGCGGCGAGGCCTGCGGCATAACGTACAACATCGGGCAAACCAGCCCGTGTCTACCAATGGAGAAAACTCATCATGATGACTCGTCGCTCGCTCTTTGTGAAAGCCGCTGCAGCCGGCGCGGCACTGACATTGACCAGTGCCAATGTCGCCGTTGCTGGCGGTGCCAAAAAGAAAGGCACGTTCGAGGGCCGTTCGAAGCACATCACCTCGGGTTCGGTGAAGCTGGTCAAGAATGGAGACCGCTACATTGTCGAACTGGGCGACGATTTCTCGCTGGATGGCGGGCCCGACCCGCGTGTCGCTTTCGGCAAGGACGGATCATATGATCCTGACAGCAAGCTGGGTGCGCTGCTGAACCTGACCGGCAAACAATCCTATGCCGTTCCGCCGACCATGGATGTTTCCGGCTACAACGAAGTTTACATCTGGTGCGAGGTCGCGGGCGTGCCGTTGGGCGTGGCATCGCTGAACTGATCCGCACGCGATCAGGACTGCCGGGGGCCGGGTAAAACCCGGCCTTTTGCATGGTGTTAGGTGTCAGGACACCTGTCTGCTACACTCACCCCATTTGAAGAAACGGGGCGGGTTGCATGACTAAGATTGCCAAAATCACTTTGTTGTTTGTTGTATTTGTAGATCTGATCGGACAGGGACTGGTCTTTCCCATCATCAACTCACTGATCATGGAGACGAAGTCCGTGTTTCTGCCGGAAAATACGCCGGTCGGTCGGCGGCATTTCTACTATGGTCTGGTGATTGGCTGCTTTTTCCTGTCCTGGTTTCTGGGCGTTGTCTACGTGTCCAAAGTCTCGGATTCGATCGGGCGCAAGAACGCTTTGCTGGTTTGTCTGAGCGGAGCGCTTGCGGGGTACGCCATCACCATCGCGGCGCTTTACCTCAACAGTTTGCTGCTGCTGATTGCCGGCCGGTCAATCACCGGCTTTACCGCCGGAAACCAACCCATTGCACAGGCGGCAATGATTGATGGCAGTACGGATGCGGCGGACCGGGACCGAAACATGGGCTATATCGTGACCGGCGTCAGCTTTGGTCTGGTGGGCGGCCCGATCATTGGTGCGGTTCTTTCGGATGCTGCTCTGTTGGGTGGTGCGGCCACACTCAAAACGCCGTTCTATGGAGCCTTCGTTCTGGTTTTGATCGCGATTTTCCTGGTGCTGTTCTATTTCAAGGACACAAGAACCGAACGCACGGCCTTTGTCTTCCGTCCCCGTGACGTCACCGACAGCCTGATCGCAGTCCGCGGGCATCCCATGGTGTTGAAGATCCTGCCTGTCTATTCGTTCTTCATGATCGCCAACGTCACGTTTTATGTGTTCGTGGATAATTTCCTGACCAGCGCTTTCGGCTACGGTGTGATCGGCGGCAGTATGGCGATGGTGGTTATCGGCTTTGCGTTGGCGTTCTCAAGCACGTTCCTTGTGAAACCAGCACAGGAGAGATTCAGCAAACACAGCATTATCTATACATCGCTTGTGGTCATGATCATCTGCGGCATCGCCTTTGCGTTCAGCCCCAGCGGTGTATTCAGCTACGTGCCGGTGTTCTTCTTCTACTTCCTGTTCGGCGTGGCCTATCCGACCATGCTGGGCCTGTTCTCTTCATCGGTCAGCGAAACGGATCAGGGTTGGGTCATGGGCGTGACCACTGCGGTGTTTTGCCTGGCCGGAGGCGTCATGTCGCTGGTCGGCGGCGGCTTGATGAGCATCGACATCCGCGTACCTTACTACATCGTGGTCATTGCCGCGATACTGGGCCTGATCGGAATGCACCGCCGCTGGAAGGGGAAGGAGATCTCGGTCCTGTTAGCCTGAGATCGTTTCAACCGTCAGCTTGCCGTTGGTGTACACACAAATGTCCGCCGCAATCGCCATGGATTGCCGGGCGACGTCTTCCGCCGACTTGTCGCTGTCCATCATCGCGCGCGCAGCGGCCAGAGCGAAATTTCCGCCTGATCCAATGGCTGCCACGTTGTGTTCAGGCTCAAGCACATCCCCTGCCCCGGTGATCACGAACAGATCCTTGCCGTCGGTGACAATCAGCATCGCCTCGAGCTTTTGCAGATATTTGTCTGTCCGCCAGTCCTTGGCAAGCTCGACCGAGGCGCGCGCCAGCTGGCCCGGCGTCGCCTCAAGCTTGGTCTCCAGCCGCTCGAGCAGGGTAAAGGCATCTGCGGTGGAACCGGCAAAGCCTGCAACAATCTCGAACCCGCCGGGCGACAAACGGCGCACCTTGCGGGCCGTTCCCTTGATCACGGTCTGCCCCAGGCTGACCTGCCCGTCACCGGCAATGACAACCTTTCCGCCCTTTTTGACACCGATGATCGTTGTGCCGTGCCATCCGGGAAAGTCGCTGTCCGCCATGAAAGCCTCCGTTTGTTGTCCGGGCTCATATATGGGCTGCGCTGATGTTATGCGCAACCGCTTCCCGAAGTGCCTAATTGATATGCACAAAATGCATTGCGGGTTTACCAGACCAGCATTTGTGAGTCCGTGCCGGGCATACTAGATGAGGATCACAACCGACAACGGGTCGGCTGTTTCTGTTAGAAGGAATGCGCAAATGGCAACCACCGCAAACATCCATGCGCCGCTCGGAGCAGCTACCATCCTGCACGTAGTGGACGCATTCACCGGAGCTTTCGAAGCTGCCGCACAGTGGAACGAATCCCGCAAGACCCGCAAGGCGCTGTCAGTTCTGTCCGACGCCCAGCTGGATGATATCGGCCTGACCCGCGCCGACATCAAAAACCTCTGATTTCAAAGCAAGTCAGACCATGAGATGAGCCGCTCGACCGAGCGGCTTTTTTCTTTTTCAGGACTGCACGAACTTTCCCGACTGATCCGGTAAAAAGGCCTCGATGGCGGCGGTCGCAACAACGTGCCGGGTGCCGGCGTCGCTGTCTTCGATATCCAGTCCGCCCTTGACGGCGCGCACCTGCGCCCGCCCCCGGGGCAGATCGGCGGCGACCAGATCGCAATCCACAAAATCAGGGTTCTGAACGCCGATTGTCACCTGGACCCGCATTTCCGAGTGATCGATACCCAGCTTCGAAAACAGCGTGATCGAAGAATGATGCAACGCGTCCTGAACCGCCCGGCGCGCAGCCTTGGTGTAATCCTGACCGTATAGGTCATTTCCGGTTCCCATTTCCAGAATGATGCGTTTTTCGGTCATTGCGCAGGCTCCATATCGAAGGAAACGATGACGGCCGCGTTGGCGATGACCGTGCAGCCATCGGAATTCGGTTTGTCGATGTCCAGACCGCCATGCGTCACCGTGATATTGGGCTGCCCGTAAGGGAATACGTCTTTCAGAATCTGGGTGTCGACCTTGTCCGGCTGCTGCACACCGATTTGCGCATCGATGATCATTGCTTGCTTTGGGAAATCAAACAGCTCGGCCATATTGACGGAGTTGTGCCACAATGCATCCTTGATGGCCCGCAACGCAGCCTCGGTATAGTCCTCGCGCCGCAAAGACGTCCCCATGCCGAATTCAACCAGAACCCGAGTTTTTGCCATATTTGACGACCCTCCTGTCAGACTTTTGGCCAGGGCACCCTGAAAACCGGATGCGCTAACGCATTGAAATACGCCCTTTCAGGTAAGGACAAGTGATGCAGGTGTTGTGCAATGGCCCTTTGGTGACAGTTGCGGGGCTTCGGTCAAATATCCAGTCGTGCGATGTCGGGCAGTCAAGGGAATGCTGGTAAATTCGCAGCCCCTTCTGACCAGATGGCCAAAAAAACGCCCCGCGAAAACGGGGCGTCTTATGCCGAATTTCACAGGGTCAGATGGATTCGTCGATCCAGCTTTGCAGCGCCGCCTTCGGTGCCGCACCAGCGCGGTTGGATACCACCTGACCGTCCTTGAAAATGAACAGGGCCGGAATACCGCGCACGCCCATGGCGGCGGCAGCGTTCGGGTTGCTGTCCACGTCAACTTTGGCAATTTTTACCTTGCCGCCATATTCCGCAGCCAGTTCTTCCAGGGCCGGACCGATCTGCTTGCAAGGTCCGCACCATTCTGCCCAGAAATCCACTACAACGGGGATATCCGAATTCTTGACTTCGGCGTCAAAGGTCTCGTCAGTAACGGCAACGGTCGACATATTCTGTCTCCTGAATGGGGTAAACTCGGGCTGAGAACGTAGGGGCCGATGCAGGCAACGTCAAGATACGCGGGAGCGGGTCAGAGCATCTGTCACAAGATCGTGTGGCAGCCACATGAGCCGGGCGGTTCGGGTCCAAAGTATCGCGGTGCGGATAGTGCGCCCGGGATAAATCTGCGACAGCACGCAGGCATAGGCGCCCATTTGGCGCAACAGGCCTTCGGGGCATTGCTCTGCAGTGTCAGGGACAGTGAAATTCGATTTGAAATCAATCGCCTGAACTTCGGTTTCCGTCACGATAAGACGGTCAATGACACCGTGCATCCGTTGGCCGTTCAATTCGCCCGAGATCGGAACTTCGGCCAATGTATCTGGCGCAAACACCAAGGATAGCTGGTCGCAGGTCAGCACGCGCGTTGCCTCTGCCATCAGCTCCAGCCTCTCCGCTTCGTGCATATCAGGCAAAAGGCGGGCGCAAAGCTGAGCCCAGCGTTCCTGAGAAATGGATGGAAGGTGTTCGAGCAGCAGATGCAATTGCGTCCCGCGCAGCTTGGCGGCGTCTTCGTCCAGACCAGCATCGCCGGGCAACGCCTTGGCACCGCCCAGATCCGAAGGGCTTATTGTTTCCGCTGTTTTGGGTGCTTCCCCGGCGGGCCGCAGAAACATCTGCGGCAAGTCCGTCGTGCTTGCCACGTACTGCTCCTGTTCCGTCAGAGCCAGTCCGTCCCAGTCGCAATGCGCCAACCTGAGTGTGTCTGTTCCCGGCAGCCGGGTGGCACCCGCCTGTTCCAATGCGCCTTTGACCATCTGATACCAGCTGCCATCCGCCGGTCCCACATCGCCGGCCGCAGCCACTATCAGCCACTTTTCGGCCCGTGTCAGAGCCACATAGAGCAATCTCAGCCGTTCATTTTCTTCCCGTTCCCGAGCCGTGTTTCGCGCCTGCGAGATCAGCACAGGCGATGCGTCCGAGGGGACTTTCCACAAGGGCAAATCATCCGCAACCATGATCTCGGCATCACGTGGCGGCTGTCGCTTGGCGGTGTCCGGCAGGATCACGATTGGGGCTTCCAGCCCTTTTGAGCCATGAACGGTCATAACGCGGATCATGTTGCCCACACCGCTCATCTGGCGCTTGATTTCCAGATCGTCGGTCTGCATCCAGACCAGAAATCCGGTCAGGCTGGGAATATCCGTCCGCTCATAGGCCAGCGCCTGCGACAACAGCGCGTTGATACCGTCCTCGGCTTCGGCCCCCAGACGGCCCAGCAGTTTGCGCCGTCCATCATGGCGCGTAAGGATACGCTCGATCAGGTCATAGGGGCGCAGAAAGTCGATCTGAGCCCGAAGATCGTTCAGAACCGCACTGGTTTCAGGAAACTCATCTGCCCGCCTGCGAAGCGCTGCCCACAGAAACTCCTCGGACCTGCGGTGCGCCAGATCAAAAAGCTGCTGTTCCGACCATCCAAACAACGGGGATTTCAGAACCGTGGCCAGCGACAGGCTGTCTTCGGGCGTGGCCAAAAAACTCAGCAACGCGGCAAGGTCCCTGACCGCCAGTTCCGCCCCGACCTTCAGCCGATCAGCTCCGGCGATGGGCAATCCCTGTGCCTTGCAGGCGCGGATAATCTCGGCAAACAGGTCCGAGCGGCGCTGCACCAGGATCAGGAAATCGCCCGGTTCAATCCGTCGACGTACAAAGCTGCCTGGGTCTTCGCCATCTTCCGGAATGGTTTCACCACTTTCGATCATGCCCTTGATCGAATGTGCCACCTGTTCCGCCAGAATGACTGTGTGATGGCGTGCGCCGGGCCGGTCGACCGGATCGGTCCAGTCGCCGTCCTCTTCATCCTCGACCTTTTCCACGACCGGCCACAGATCGACGCGACCGGGAAGATCTGCCTTGAAGGCGCGGTGGAGCGAGTCCTTGTGAAACCCTGCATCTGTCTTGTTTTTAAACAGGACATCGACCAGCGCCAGAATGGCGCTGGAGGACCGGAACGAGAATTCAAGTGTGGAATCCCACAGTTTAGAGCCTGATTCCTGGAGTTTTCGCCCAAATTCTGCCTGCATCCGGTCAAAGGCCTGCGGGTCGGCGCCCTGAAAGGAATAGATCGACTGTTTCTTGTCACCGACTACAAAAATCGTACGTTCGACCCCGGACCGGGCCCCTTCCCCGCTGGTGAATTCCTGTGCCAGCTTTTCAACCACATCCCATTGATCCGGGCTTGTGTCCTGTGCCTCGTCCACAAGGATATGGTCGATGCCGCCATCCAATCGATACAACACCCATTCCGCCACGGCCGGATCGTTCAGCACATGGCGCGCGCGCAGGATCAGGTCATCAAAGTCCAGCCAGCCGCGCAATTGCTTGCGTCTTTCGTACTCCGGCAGAAAAGCGGACGCGAAACGATGCAGAACCCGCGATTTCTGCGCCGCCGTCAATGCAAGCCGCTTTTCCCGCGCGGCTTCGACACGCAGCATCAGCGCCTCAAGCTGTGGCATCCAGTCCGCAAGGGCGCCCTCGCGCAGAGCCTTGGTCGGGAAGCTGTTGGTTTTGGCGGCAAAGGGCTCCTTTGCGCCTTTTCCCGTCAGCAAAACGGATTCCAGTAGCGGCAGATGCCCAATCCGCGCCTCGGTGAATCCTGTAAGCTTGGCCGCCGCCTTGGCATTGTTGCTGCCGCTTTCGGTCAACGCAGGCAGTAGTGACTGGATCAAATCGACCTCACCGCCCAGAAAGACGCTGCTCGACAGGGCGTTTTCATCGAAACCAGGCGGCAGGTCAAAGTGTTTCAGCAGCGCGTCCCAATCCAGAGGATGAGAAAACAGGTTCCTCTTTTGCGTGATGGCGGCCGTCAACTTGTCGAAACCGGTATCCGTGACAAACCGGGCAATGTCTTCGACCAACCCGGATTGTGGACCTTCTGCGAAGTTTTCGATGATTTCTTCCCGCAAAAGGGCGGCTGCGCGGTCTTCCATTTCGGCAAACTGCGGGCTGACGCCGGCTTCCAGCGGGAAGCGCCGCAGAAGCGATGCGCAGAATGAGTGGATCGTCTGTATCTTCAACCCGCCGGGCGTTTCGATGGCACGCGCGAACAGGGTTCTGGCCTGCGCCAGCCGCCCGGGGTCAATGATGCCCGGAACCCCCAGTTCGGTCAGTTGCGCCAACAACTGCGAATCGCCCAACATCGCCCATTCGCCAAGGCGTTTGAACAACCGGTTCTGCATCTCGCTGGCGGCGGCCTTGGTATAGGTCAGGCACAGGATATGCTGCGGCTGCACGCCGCCTAGCAACAACCGCGCCACCCGGTCGGTCAGAACCCGCGTCTTGCCGGACCCCGCGTTGGCCGCAAGCCAGGTCGAGGCATCGGGTCGCGCGGCCTGCACCTGCCGTTCGGTTGCATCGTTGCGGGCTTTCATGTCAGGTCCTCGGGCGCCGTTTCGTCCGTGCGATCCCATTCCCCGAACCGCGCCAGATGATCATAGTCGCCAATATCAGTGTCCTTGTGCAGCATCCGACGCGACGAAAAGCCCTGATCAGGCTCTAAATAGGCAGAAATAAGCTCTTTCAGCTCGGCCAGAACTTTGTCGGAAGGTTCCTTGGCCAGCGGCGCGGGCACCTCTTTGTAGGTGCCGCCCATACCGATGAACACCGCCTCGGCCACTGGCAAGGGGTCGAATCCTTCGATGCCGCCCTGCTCGGCCATTGCGGCCTCGATGAGAAGCTGTTTGTCGAATTTGGCCTGTTGGCTTTCGGTCGGCGGCACACCGGTTTTGTAGTCGATAATGCGCAGTGCGCCACGGCTGTTGCGATCGATCCTGTCGGCGCGCCCGGCGATCGTGAAGTCCAGCGGTGCAAGAACCAGCTTCATTGCCGTTTCGAAGGCCACTGGTCCGCCATCGCTTCGCCGCCCGGTTTCGGCAAGCAGGAATGCGTCGGCGATCCTTTCCAGACGCGCCAACCAAAGTTTTCGCGCAGTCGGCCAGGCGACGTGCTGTTCCAGCAACGTCGCTGCGCGTTTGAGGAAATTCTCGCGCGTCAGCAAGGCGGAATCCAGAACACTGTCTTCGATGAAATGTTCCAGAATTTCGTGAATGACGATGCCGCGCAACAACGCGTCCGGAGCCTGTACCAGTGGGTCCAGCGGCCTCAGCCGCAGCACGTGTTTGGCGTACACAGCATAAGGATCACGGATCAGCCGCTTGATTTCGGTGACGCTCAAACGGCGCGGACGTGCGGCAACCGGGGGGCGTGGCGAGGGGCGATGCGCCGAAGCGATATCGGGCGCGTGTTCCAGCGCTTCGCTCCAACGCAGATAGCTTTGGCCGCGCGCCCGCATTTCGGACAGGGCATCGGGCCCACCCTGATCCGGCAGGCCCTGCAACAGGTTGGTCAGGCGGTTCAGCCAGCGCGACGGGACGGTTTCCGCGTCATCCGACCGGGTTGCCCGGGTCAGCCACACTTCGGGCGCGCCGACGGCCTGCTGGAAATCATGGGCTGACAGACCAATGCGACGCTCGGGCAGCAGCAGACCAGCTTGGCTGCGCATTTGCCGGTTCAACCACGGATCGGGGGCAGCGGCCTCGGGCCAGCTGCCTTCGTTCAACCCGCCAAGGATCAGCAGGTCAGCGCCTTGCACGCGCGCCTCCAGGGTGCCCCAGATCATGATATTAGGGTGCGGCGCGTCCCGGTCGCGCACCTCTTCCGTTGCCAGCAACGCGCCCAGAAGATCGGCGAAATCATGGGCGTTCATCTGGCCGCCATATGGGGCTTCGTTCTCCAGCGCGGTCAAAACGGACAAGGCCTTTTGGCCAGCGTTCTTGTCCCATAGTTTGCCTGGGTCGCCCTTACTGCCCGCAGAAATCGCTTCGGCAAGTGCGCGCAGGTTTTCCACCCATTCCGCCAACGGACGCTCACCTGCAACCACCTGATCGCAGAAATGAGTGGTGACCCAGCGCACCCAGTCGTCCGAAACATCCTTGCGGATCGCAAATGCGCTCAGGCTGGTACTGTCGGGGAACGGCGGGCCGTACCGCCGCAGATCCAGTTCCAGATCGCGGGTATGAAGCAAATGCGCCCCTCGCTCGGCGCCGTCATGACACAGCGGGTGTTTGAGCAGGGTCAGGAGGGCCTCACCCTCAAGTCGTCGGACGAACAAGCCGGCAACGTGGCGTAGAAACCGGCCGGGCGGCGACAGTTGCAGGGGCAGGCCGGCGCTGTCATCCGGCAGGATGTTCCAGCGGTCCAGCGCGGCACTGACCTGACGGGTCAGCATTCGGTCAGGTGTGATCAGGGCGGCGGTCTGGCCGGTTTCCGCCGCCTCGCGCAACCGCAGCGCGATGGCCAATGCTTCGCTCCGGGGGGATGCGGCTTCGACAAGGGTCAAATTCTGTGTTGCACCGGCCAGATCGGTCAGTCGCGGACCTTCTGTCATCCACGCGTCGGTGATCGGTGCCGGGCGTAATGCCAGTGAAATCAGCTTGTTGCGCGCGGGTGAGGGTGGCTGGTCGGCGGTCCAACTGGTGATTTGACCGGGCGTCAAACCCAGCAGAGTCATCAGCTTTCGAAACCGGAACTGGGGGTGATCTTCCGAGGTCAGCGCCTCATCCAGTCCTTCCCAGACTTCATTCGGTTGATCGAAATCGAAGCCCGGAAGGATCAGCGCGCCTTGTGGCAGCCTTGCGACGGCTTCCATCAGCATCTGGGTCGTGCCACGCGATCCGGTTGACCCGGCAAGAATGATGGGGTGTTCGGGCGGGTCGTTCCGCCAGCGGTCAATCAGGTTATTGACGACGCGCCGTTGCCGTGCCTGCGTGTCCAGGGCGTCTTCGCCGGTGTTGATGAATCGATCGGCGATGCCAAAGAATTGCTGTGCGCGGGCCCAATGGCCGGACATGTCGCTGACATCCAGTTGCCGGATGGCGTCTGGTGATACGCCTTCGCCTTGCATTTCGTCGATCAGGCTGGCCAGACTGTCCGCCAGATCGAAGACGGAAGACCTTGCCGCCAGATCGGGTTGTTGGTCCAGCAGTTTCGCCACCAGCTGGGTCAGTTCCAGTCGCCGACGCAGCGCTGGAATGGCCGGAGGCACCTGCGCCAGATCAACCGATTCCCCCAGATCTGTCACCAGCGAGATTCTTGGCAACAGGCAGGGCGGTCCCTGATCGAACAAGTCCCTCACGCGGCGGGCCATGCGGCGGGTATTCACCACCAGTTGCACCGGCGCCAGCGCTTCAGGCGCGAGTTCCGCACTGCGCGCCCTTAACCCCTGCACCAGCACTTTTGGAAAGTCTGCCCCGGGGGGAACCGCAAAAACACGGGGCAGGATGCCGGGTTCAAACATTGTCCAGCAACCCTTCGGCCATTGCGATGCCTTCGGGGCGGCCAACGTCGCACCAGCGACCAGGATAGGTCAGGGCGAACAGACGATCCTGCTGTTGCATCTGATCCCACAACAGGTTCAGCGAAAAGACCGGTTGCTGAAACCCGTGCAAACCGTCCGTTCGAAGGATCTGAGCACCCCCATATACCAGCCGTCCGCCGCGCGTGATGCGCCCTGCTTCGTCTGCCGAAAAATCGCCCGATCCTGAATGTCCGATTGTCTGCGCGACAGGAATACACATCAAAAGCGCGTCCATCCGGTCAGGGTTCCATGCCGCGCGCAGTAATGTCAGCGGGTTCGGCCCCGACCAGATTGCATCGGTGTTCAGAGTAAACACCGGATCAGACCCTAACAAAGGCAAAGCCGCCCGCAATCCGCCACCGGTTTCCAGTACTTCGGGCGATTCCCGTGACAATAAAACTCCCCGAGGAGCCAGGTGCGCCGCGAGCTGATCCGCATGATAGTGCAGATTGGCAACGACATGCTGGGGGCCAAGATCGTTAACCAGATCCAGTGCGTGATCGATCAGCGGTTTGCCGGCAACTTCGATCAGCGGTTTGGGCCGGTCTTTGGTCAATGCCCCCATACGGGTGCCAAACCCGGCGGCGAACAGCATGACAGCTTCGGGCGGTCGGGTCATTGCGGTCTTAGCCTGGCCAGGTTTTCGGGTGTCGGCGCGGGCAGGGATTCGCGCAGCAGATCAGCCACTGATACCAGCGCCGGGTGCTCGAGGTCCCGCATCAGATGCGACCACGTGGCCGGGATCAGATCGACATAGTGCGGTTTGCCATATTCGGTCGCCAGACGCGCGAACCCGCCCAGAATGCGCAGGTTCCGCTGTGCCCCCAGAACGCTGTACGCGGTGCGGAAATCGTGATCATCCATTCCGGTTGCGGCGATGTACCGGTTGACCATGCGCATTTCGGTACCCGGCGAGACTGAACGGCGCACATCCTGCAACAGCGACATCAGATCGTAGGCGGGATGGCCCAGCATGGCGGTCTGGAAATCCAGCAAACCCACTTTGTGCAAACCGTCCCGATCGGGCATCCAGATCAGATTTTCTGCATGATAATCCCGCAACACAACAACTTTCGCGCCCGAAGTTTCGCGGTGCAGGATATCCTGGAACCGGCGTTCAAACAGGTCGCGCGCGTCTTCGTCATGCGAACCCAGAATGCCTTGTGCATATTTGGTAAAGGACAACGCGGCCAACTCGGTCATCAGCGAAGGCCCGTACGACGGCAAAGACAGTGTCGGCGCGTTGTGAAGATGGATCAGAACGTCGGTTGCGGCCTCATACAAGGCAAGTTCCTGTTTGGGGTTCTTTTCCAGAACACGGGCAAACAGATCGTCGCCCAGATCCTCGAGCAGCAGAAACCCGAACTCCATGTCTTCGGCATAGATTTCGGGCGCGTTCAGACCGTTTGACCGCAGATATTCCGCGACGCGCACGAATTGCGCGACATCCTCGGCCTTGTCCGGCGGGGCGTCCATGAATACGGCCGTGCGCCCGGTATCCGGGTCTGTCAGGCGCTCATAACGGCGATTGGACGCATCACCTGCCAATGCTGCGCGTGAGGCGTTCGCCCAGGGTGTTTGCTCAATCAGTGCTTTGGCCAGCACTGCGCGGTTGGTCATGCGGCGGTCTCCAGTTTGGGTGCCCATTTCGGGTCGGACCAGGACAGGGTCAGGTGTCTTGTGTCGGGTAAATCAGGGTCGGTGCGAAATTTCAACGCAAGGGCCGCGTCAGGCATAAGCGGACCCAGTTTCTCGGGCCATTCGATCAGGCAGATTGCAGTGTCGAATGCCTCGGTCAGGCCCAGCTCCTCGATCTCTTCAACGGCACTTAACCGATACAGATCGCAATGCCAGATTTCTCCGGCCGGGGTGTCATAGGCCTGAACCAGCGTGAAAGTTGGCGAGGGTACGTCTGCGGGTACATCCATCAAGGACTGGATCAGACTGCGGGCAAAATGAGTCTTGCCGCCGCCAATCTCACCTTCCAGCAACAGGGTGTCGCCCGGCGCCAAGCCGGCTGCGACCCGGGTTGCGAAATCCGCAGTTTCTTCCGGCGAATTCAAGGTGATCGAGAGTGGGGTTCGTGTCATGGCGCCACAATGAACCTGCGCCCGTTCGGCTGCAACCCGGTTCAGGCGCTGATCTGTTGTCGCACCATAGGCTTGCTGACGGTTTTCCCGTCCGCAAAGCGCACGATGGTTGCGCCGTTCTGCATCGGACTGACGGTGCAAAGGATGTGCGTTCCGTCGCGCATGAACAGCTCGCCGGACCATTCGGCCCGATTGTCTCGCATTTCAACAAAATCACGGATCTCGCCCAACAAGGGCGTTGCAGCACAGCGTTGTTGCCATCTCCGTGTGACCTCAAGAACCGATTCCGGTTCGAACCCGGTCTGGCCTGTGTCCTGCCACAACACGCGATACGCATCATTCGTGCAGGCCAGCGTCCCGTCATCGGCAAACACCGCAATTGCATCTGCGAGCTTGTCCAGGATCGATTGCATCAGGTCCATTTCCGAACGGAACCTTCGGGTCAACGTGATTTCCGCGGTGATATCCTCGAACAGAAACGCAACCGCCCCGTCAGGATGAGGTCGCCCGCTGACCGAATAGACGGACCCGGAGGGCAGAGACCATGTTTCCTGATAATTCCCGTCCTCGGCGGCTTCCAGAAGATCATTCATCTGGCGGCGCCAGCTGCGGTAATTCTTGGGTTCGGGCATCATGTGTTGATCGCGCAGACGGTCAAAGAAACTTGACAGGCTGGGGCGGCAACTCAGGAAATCCGGGGGCAGGGTGGTCAGGTCGATCAGGGCCGGATTGAACAGGGCCAGTTGCCGGTTGCGGTCGAAGATGACCAGACCGATGGACAGCTGGGCAAAGGTCTTGGTCATCGTCTGAACGAATTTGCGCTGCGTGTTTTCGGCGGCGACAATGGCGTTTATGTCAACGGCATAGCACAGCAGCCCTTCGGCGTGATCGACCAGCGTCAAATCGAACCAAAGCTTGCTGTCACTTTCTTTGACGTCTGCAGAAACCCGGATCCTGGTATTCAGGCGCGTATCGTCGGCCAGCGTTTGAAACAGAGGGTCTGTCAAATCGGCATCCTGTCCGCGCACTTTTCGGACCAGTGAAACATAGGCTGCGTTGCACCACCGGACACTGGCCTGATGATCCAGCAGCCAAACCGGATAGGGGGCCTGGTCCATGGCAAGTCGGATCGGGTCATTGGCGTCGCGTCTTACATGGGTGGCGGCATTGCACTGTTCCCGCAACTGAACCCGCACAACGCCGTCGATCCATTCACACACCACCTCGCGCCCGACCGTGCAATCGATCGCCGGGACCACCAGCGTCCCGGCGCTTCGGACGCAATCCGGCGTTTCGGGAAAGCTTGGGAAATCCCGATGCAGCAACCGGCGCAGATCGCCCCACTCGGCGACTTTGTCGAACCCTGTCAAAGCGATGTCCGAGTGGCTGATCAGGCGACTTTCGTCAAACAGGAAGACGGTGTCGAACAAAGACGAAGGCGAAGCCAACCCGAAACTGGCATCGTATTGCGCCTTGCGGGGCAACAGCCACTGCACTGCGAAACAGGATGAAACCAGACTGATTGCGACAAGGATGATCCAGTCGGCCATATGATCTCCGCCACCAGTAAAGTTGGGCCGGACTATGGTCTTGATTAGTTAACGGTTTCTTAACTCAAACCTCGATCGGCTGGTTGAGCCCGGACGGTACCGGCGTATCCCCGGTCTGCGCGTCAATCAGGTTGCGCGGCCACGACACTTTGACGATGGCACCCCGCCGTTCGGGATTGTCGGTCAGCGACTGGTAGGGGTCGGAACCGTTGGCAAATTCCAGCTCCGCCCCGCTGCGCTCAAGCAGGGTTTTCGCGATGAACAGACCCAGGCCCATCCCTTCGTATTCCGGACGGGTCCGCTGATCGGTTTCGGTCCTGCGCCGCCGCATGAACGGATCACCGATGCGTCCGATCATCTGCGAGGGGTATCCGCGCCCGTCATCCATGATGTTGACGGTAATCTTGTCTTCGGTCCACTCGGCCTCGACCCAGACATTGGCGCGGGCGAAATCCACTGCGTTCTGAATTAGGTTGCGCAATCCGTGGATGATCTCGGGCTTTCGCAGGATCGAGGGCTGTTGGACATCGCCGCCCTGCGCCGGACCTTCGGCAAAATGCACTTGTTTGCCCCGGTTGATATGTGGCTCTGCCGCTTCAAAGGTGACGGTTGAAAGCGGCGCTTGGCGCAGATGCAGGTCGTCTTTGCCTGCCCGACCCATATTGCGCAGAATATCGCGGCACCGGTTGGCCTGTTCGCGGATCAGGGCCGCGTCTTCTTTGAGATCAGGCCTGTCGTCCAGCTCTTCAAAAAGCTCGGAACTGGTCAGTTTGATTGTGGCAAGCGGCGTACCCAGCTCATGTGCCGCAGCAGCCACGACACCCCCCAGATCCGTCAGTTTTTGTTCACGCGCCAAGGCCATATGCGTGGCCGAAAGCGCCTCGGACATGGACTGCACCTCGGAACTGACCCGGTGCGAATACGCGCCAAGAAAAACGATGGCGATCACGATCGCCGCCCAGTTGCCGAACAGCAGGATATCGGGGATTCGCAATTCGAGCCCCAGATTGGTGCGCAAGGGCAGGTGAAACTCGGCCAGCAGCGTGGTCAGGACGATTGCCACGGCCCCGACAATCAGGGTGGAACGGGTGCTCATGACACTGGCCGAGATCGTCACCGGGCCGACCAGCAGCAAGGCGAACGGATTGTTCAGCCCGCCGGTCAGGTACAACAGGAAGGCCAGCTGCAGCAGATCGAACAGCACCATCAGAAAGTTCTCAAACTCCGACAGGCGTTTGCTGCGGGGAAACAGAAGAATTGCGGTCAGGTTGCCCATGACCGAAACGCCTATGGCCAGGTAGCACAAACCGGCCTCGAGCTGCACATGATAGGTTTGCTGCGCCACGGTGATTGCCGTGATCTGCCCGACGATGGCGACCCAGCGCAACAGGATCAGGGTGCGCAACCGGATCCAGCTGCTGCGTTCCTGACCATGCCAAAATGTGATGTTGGAATCTGCCATGGGTCAATTATGTCCTATTGCACCGGTTCCTCATGTTGATAGGTGTCCCGACCGAAACGATCAACAACCCCTCTGGTATCAGGATAACGTCATGATCCGCCTTTACGCCATTTTCGCTACCGTCATTCTTGCCGTTGGATTGGGCGCCGTCTGGCTGCTGGTGCAGGGTTCAGCGTCGGACGACAAGTTTGCCCAATGCCGGTCCAGCCAGATCGCCGGTGGCGCAGCAGCCATTGGCGGGCCGTTTGAACTGGTGAACGCGCATGGCGATACTGTCACCGACAAGGATGTGATCACCGAACCGACACTGGTCTATTTCGGTTATACGTTCTGCCCCGATGTCTGCCCCTTTGACATGTCGCGCAATGCCGAAGCGATCGACATCCTGGCCGAGCGCGGGCAGTCTGTGACACCCCTGTTCATCTCGATCGACCCGGATCGCGACACGCCCGAAGTGGTCGGGGACTATGCCTTTAACCTGCATGAACGGATGATCGCGCTGACCGGCTCGCCCGAACAGGTCAAGGCCGCCAGCAAGGCCTACAAGACCTATTACAAGGCGCAGGACAAAAGTGACGAGTATTACCTGGTCGACCACTCGACCTTCACCTATCTGGTCACGCCCGAGGACGGGTTCCTTGAGTTTTTCAAACGTGACGACACTGCGGAGCAGATTGCTGACAAGGTCGGCTGCTTTCTGGATCAGACGTGATCGGTTTGACCTTTGTCATGGCGCTGCTATGACTTAGTGCTAGGCCGAAGGCAGGAAACAGCGGAAAGAGCGGAATATGGCGGACAGTCCTCAGTATGATATCGGGCCCGATAAATCACTGCTTCTGGTCGATGATGACGAGCCGTTCCTGAGACGTCTGGCAAAAGCCATGGAAAAACGCGGATTCGAAGTTGAAACCGCAGGCTCGGTCGCGGCAGGGCGCGCCATTTCCACCGCTCGGCCCCCGGCCTATGCGGTTGTCGATCTGCGGCTTGAGGATGGCAACGGCCTGGATGTGGTCGAAGTGCTGCGCGAAAAGCGCCCCGACAGCCGGGTCGTGGTGCTGACCGGATATGGTGCGATCGCGACTGCAGTGGCCGCTGTGAAGATCGGCGCGACCGATTACCTGTCGAAACCTGCCGATGCTACCGACATCACCAACGCGTTGCTGGCCAAGGGCGACGAACTGCCCCCGCCCCCGGAAAACCCCATGAGCGCGGACCGCGTCCGCTGGGAGCATATCCAGCGGGTGTATGAACTGTGCGACCGGAACGTTTCCGAGACAGCACGGCGGCTGAACATGCACCGCCGGACGTTGCAGCGGATTTTGGCGAAGCGCAGCCCGCGTTAAGATCGAACCTAAGCTGGCATTCTCCCTTCTCTGGATGTGGAAACTCAAACAAGCGCACTATTTCGGAAGGTATTGGCAAGGGCTGCTGATACCCTTCCTCTTGTTTGCTGTTGAACGAGGAGTTTCCAAAGATGTCTGCACTAACATTTTCCCACATCGGAATAACCGTTCCGGACCTTGAAAAAGCGGTCGAGTTCTACTCCAAGGCTTTTGGGCTTTATGTCCTCATGGAACCCACCGAAGTGCTGCATGACGACAGCGCCATAGGCCAGATGTGTGACGATGTTTTTGGTGAAGGCTGGGGTTCATTCCGCATTGCCCACCTGTCGATGGGGGATGGAACCGGCATTGAACTCTTTGAGTTTCCGAACACAATCGAAGAGGAACGGCCGTTTGAGTATTGGCGTCGCGGTCTTTTTCATTTCTGCGTGCAAGACGCCAATCTGGAAGAGCGGGTTAAGATCATAGAAGAGTTAGGCGGAAAACAACGCATGAGCCAGATCCGAAAATACTATCCTGGCGAAAAGCCTTATCGAATGGTCTACATGGAAGACCCGTTTGGGAACGTATTTGAACTTTATAGCCACTCGTACGAACTGACTTATTCGGCGGGCGCGTACGTATAGGTTTGTCGGCGGCCGCACAGACGGCTGCATATCAAATAACAAGAAAAAGTGATATGTGAATGCCGTCCAATTGCGGAGGGCGGCATGAATAATCTTTCGACGGCATTTCGGCGGGCACTGTCAAATTACGCCAACTTCCACGGTCGCGCTTCGCGCGCGACCTTTTGGTGGTGGGTCCTGGCCGTATTTCTTGTTCTTTTGGTGACGCGAATTGTCGATGGTGCATTGATCGCGCCGATGCTTGGATTTGGCGCGTTTGAACCGAGCGCGGGCCAGCCGCTCTCAGTTTTGGTGTCACTTGGGCTGTTGCTTCCCAATGTGGCGATCGGGGCCAGACGTTTGCACGACATCGGGCGAACCGCTTGGTGGTTATTGATTGCCTTCATTCCGCTAATCGGAACCTTGGTTTTGATCTACTTCTACATTCAGCCAAGCGAGAGTGGTTTAAACCAGTTTGGAGAACCTGACACTTTCCCTTGAAGTTCCAGGTGGAATACGGGGATTTGGGCTACAGTTTCTTTAAAAGTTCCTCGTGACGCGCAGAATACGCCCGCCGAACCTCAACCGGCGGGCGCAACCGGATTTCCAAACCTTCTATGACCGCCCTATCCGGTCGGCCAAAGAACTTTGTCGCCTCAGCCTCGGAAAACCCCGCGATCTGCGTCGCCTCCATCCAGGCGCTGATCTTGTCGGCCTTTTTGATTTGACGTTTCACTGTTTTCGGCACCTCGGCAGGCAGGCCGAACCGGATGTGGATGGCAGCAGCCAGTCGATCATCCAGCGCGCCGTAATCTGGCCCTACGGCAGATTTCACCGGGGAAATCATATCTCCTATCACGTATTCGGGCGCATCATGTAACAAAGCAGCCAGCCGCCATTTTGCCGGTGCCTTGGGGACAATCCGGCCGAATAACTCTTCGACCAACAGCGAATGTTCGGCCACGGAATAGGCGAAATCTCCGTCCGTCTGCCCGTTCCAACGGGCCACAAACGCAAGTCCGTGGGCGATATCTTCGATTTCGATGTCCACGGGCGTCGGATCCAGCAGATCCAGACGCCGACCTGACAGCATCCTCTGCCATGCCCGGGGTTGTGTTGCCATTATACCATACCTCTCGCGACCCGCCGCGATTGCGCCTCATTTTTAGGGTATGATGTACCTGTCTGGATCACTGGCTGCCAACGTTTTCTTGAGCATTCGTGCTTTGAAGGAATGACAGTCAATCCCGACATAAAGAACTGAGGGGGGCACGCGCTCCTCCCGGTGTGCCCCTCTCGTAGCGAAACCCGTAACGAAAGGAGCTTGTCATGTTCAAGCGATTGTTCTCAATAGCCCTGACATTCGGCATGGCCGCGACAGCGCCGCCGGTGTTGGCCCAAAGCTGCGCAGTGCGCGAACACGTGATTTCCAACTTGCAGGACAAATATGCCGAGGAACTCGCCTTTGGCGGTCTGCAGAAATCGCGCGGTGCGCAATCGGTCATGGAGGTCTGGACCTCAAAGGAAACAGGCAGCTATACCGTTCTGGTGACACAGGCCAATGGCATTACCTGTATTGTCGCCGTTGGCACAGATTTCTTCGAGGCGATCCCGATTATCAAGCCTGAGGGTGCGCCAAGCTGAATTTGACGGCATAATTCCCTGTTTCCGGCTATCCAAGTTGCCACCTGCATAAAGGAATGCTAGGGCACTCCGGATCGTGATTTACCGGAGTGGAGCACCTTATGGCCGGGGACTATATCGTCAAAGACATTTCATTGGCCGGGTTTGGCCGCAAGGAGTTGGATATTGCCGAAACCGAGATGCCGGGCCTGATGGCCCTGCGCGCGGAATATGGTGAAGCCAAGCCGCTGAACGGTGCGCGCATTGTCGGTTCGCTGCACATGACCATTCAGACCGGCGTTCTTATCGAAACGCTGGTTGCGCTGGGCGCCGATGTGCGCTGGGCATCGTGCAACATCTTCTCGACCCAGGATCACGCAGCCGCCGCGATTGCCGAGGCGGGTATCCCCGTCTTCGCCATCAAGGGGCAGACACTGGAAGAGCACTGGGATTATCTGGACAAATCCTTCCTGTTCGAAGATGGCCCCAACATGATCCTGGACGATGGCGGCGATGCGACGCTGTACATCCTGCTGGGTGCCCGTGCCGAAGCGGGTGAGGACATCATCCCTGTGCCGTCTTCCGAAGAGGAAGAGGTGATCAAGAAGCAGATCGCCAAGCGCATGGCAGCAAGCCCGGGCTGGTTCACCAAGATGCGCGACCAGATCCAGGGCGTGTCCGAAGAAACCACCACTGGCGTGAACCGCCTGTATCAGCTGGTGAAAGACGGCCATCTGCCGTTCCCGGCGATCAACGTGAACGACTCGGTCACCAAGTCGAAGTTCGACAACAAATATGGCTGCAAGGAATCGCTGGTCGACGGTATTCGTCGCGCCACCGACACCATGATGGCCGGCAAGGTTGCTGTGGTTTGCGGTTACGGCGACGTAGGCAAAGGCTCAGCCGCGTCGCTGCGCGGTGCAGGCGCCCGAGTGAAAGTCACCGAAGTTGATCCGATCTGCGCGCTGCAGGCCGCCATGGACGGGTTTGAAGTGACCCTGCTGGAAGACGAAGTCGCATCGGCAGATATCTTCATCACCACCACCGGCAACAAAGACGTGATCCGCATCGAGCATATGCGCGAGATGAAGGACATGGCCATCGTCGGCAATATCGGCCACTTCGACAACGAAATTCAGGTGGCCAGCCTGAAAAACCACAAGTGGACCAACATCAAAGAACAGGTGGACATGATCAAAATGCCCTCGGGCAACCGTCTCATCCTGCTATCCGAAGGGCGTCTTCTGAACCTCGGCAACGCCACTGGCCACCCGTCTTTCGTGATGTCGGCCTCGTTCACCAACCAGGTTCTGGCGCAGATCGAACTGTTCACCAAGGGTGACCAATACAAAAACGAAGTCTACATCCTGCCCAAGCATCTGGACGAGAAAGTTGCGCGCCTGCATCTGGACCGGATCGGCGTGAAGCTGACCCAGATGGACAGCGAGCAGGCGGCGTATATCGGTGTAAAGCCGGAAGGCCCCTACAAGCCCGAGCATTACCGCTACTGATTGCGGCGAAACTCAGGAAAACGGCGGTCGATCCGGCCGCCGTTTTTGTTTCAGCGTAGTGGCGGCATGAAATCTCCGCGACCCTGCGGTGTGAAATCCAGGATGTTCCAAAGCGGCCATGCCGCATCTATGTGCCGCGGATGCCAGTCGCTGGGCTCAAAGAACAGCTCGGATCCCCAAAAATGATGAATTCCGTCCTGATCCCGTTGAAACACGTTCAGGATCGGCAGTTGATTACCGTCTTCCGTTTCAGCCAGATAGTCACGCTGGTATTCCGTACCAAGCGCTGAAAACAGGGGCAGATCATTCCAGCCCATCTGCATCTTTAACGCTGCCAGCTTCTGAGGCGTATTCTCGGCTACGACCAGAATCGATATTTTCCTTCGGATATGGGTGACTTGCCCGTTCAGCCCATCCAGAAATGCCGAACACATCGGGCAAGGGCTGGTGGCATTCGGCCCGTACATCAGAGAATAGATGGCAAGCGTGTCATGTTCGCCAAACAATGAAGACATCTTCGCGGCTTCACCGTCCAGCGACCTGAACGCATAGTCGTCTGGTACTTGCCCGCCTTTTGGCAGGCTGCGACGCATGGCTGCGACGGATTCGATTTGCGCTCTTAGTTCGGTTTCAGCCGTCAACAAAGCATTCCTGGCATTGCGATATTCGGGACTTTCGTTTGGCAGGGATACGGTCATTGCTTCCTTCGCTTTCATTATTTAACACTTATGTTAAATTAAAGCTGCGTTTCGATCAACCCCTGCTTATCCAATGGCGTTTACCTTAGGGGGGAAAGCGCGGTTTTTTTCCCTTTGTGCAAATCTCCACGCCCGCTACCGTATGTGCTGTGCTGAATGGACAGGACATGAACATCTAACAGGAGACGAAAATGGGAAAACGCGACGACCTGATCGCCAAGTATGCCGATGACCTGAAATCCAAATGCGGCATGGACCCGGACATGGACCTGCTGACCAAGGTTACGATTGGATGTGGTCCCGCCATTTATGACGCAGACGCCGCGACCGTGGCTGCCAGCCAGGAAAGCGAGCTGGAAACAGTCAAGAACAATTTCCTGATCAAGAAACTTGGCCTGTCCGACGGCCCGGAACTGATGGAAGCGATCAACAAGGCCATGGAAACCTATGGCATGTCCGAGCGCAACAAATACCGTGCTGTCGTCTATTACATGCTGACAAAGCATTTCGGCAAAGAGTCGGTCTACGGCTGATCCCGGATTCCGAATCTGATTGCGCCTGAACGGGAATCGACACCCGCTGATCTTACGGCGGGTGTGCTTAGTTTTACTTATATTCTAAACACTTGATTGTTGAACGACCTGCAAGAAACCGGGTAGGTTCAGTTCAGGACTAGGACGGTCAGAGCCAAGAATTCTATACACGTGTGGTGAGTTGGGAGCACGTGGGGTAGGGAAGGTTCTGCATCGTCGGAACCTTCCCGCATATTTCAGTTTGCGCCGCCCAACAGGCGGGCGATGAACTGGTCAAATCTGGTTTGTTTTTCGTCGCCGTCGCTTTTGCTGCTGCCGCCGCCACGTCCAGCCAGATACACCTCAATGCGGCCGGGCCTGGTTTTCACGTTGGAATCCGTAAAGTCTCGGGAAATTGCACCCAGGGCTTTCGCGGTCAGTGCCGCCATTTCCGCATCGTTCGGGTGATAGAACCGAACCTGGGTTTCCTTGACCGAATATCCCACCCGGGCTGACGCCACCACATTGGCTTCACCGTCGGCCAGAACTTTCAGCGCCACGTTTCGCGCATCCTCTGTAACTCGGGTCGGCACAATCAGCGCGACCTCGATATCCAGTTCTGGTTTTAAGTCAGGCAGTACTTCATCGGGCAATTGAGGCTCGACAATCATGCTGACTGGCGGGTCGGGGTTCAACGCCACCAAGCTGACCTGCGGTTCATCGGGCAGGTTTTCAACCTCTGTTTTTGCGACTTCCACATCATCGATAACTGCGTCTGGGGTTACTGCATCTTCGGCAACTGCGTCTTGAACCACTGGGTCTTCAACAACTGCGGCTTCTACAATGGCATCTTCGACGACCGGGGCTTCGACCACGCCTGTTTCGACTTGATCGGCCGGGGGACTCAGGTCTTCCTGAGGCGCAGGCGCGCTTTGCGCTTCTGCAGACAGGGCAGTCAGCTTGGGGTCCGGCTGTGCAACACTGTTGGAAAAGGCAGGGCTCCCTCGTTGAAGGGGCATCAGTTCCGCTCCGGGAAGGTTGATGCTGGCCACTTGGCTTCGCGGGTACACCTTTTTTCGGGAGGCCGGCGGTTCAGTTGCAATAGTGTCCGGTGCGGCAATCCTGACCGGAGGCTCATTCTCGGGGGCAGCAACCTCAGCAGTTAATTCGGGATCGCCCATCGCCGCGTCCAGAATGGCTTCATCTTCAGCGACCTGAGACCATTTGGTGGTGACCTTGGCACCGCCCCATTGCAATGCCGCGCCGCATGTCATTGCGATAAGCACAACAAGCAGGAGCCTTGTCGTGCCGCGATTGCGTTTCTTGTGCGGTCGAATTTCCGGATGTACAGGTTCCGAAACCGTTGGATCGGGCGCAGGGTCCGGGATTGCCTGCGCAGTATCCTTTGATCGTGCTACAGCTGGAATTTTGGCTACGCCATTCCTGGGGGCTGACCCATTCGTACGCGCCAGCGCCTTCTGCCGCTGCTTTCGCGCCTCTTCAAGTCGCGCCTCCCAATTTTTTGGGTTTCGCGGCTTGGACTTCCCAGTACTGCCTCTGGCGTCAGACATGGCTCAGACTTTCGAACAAGATCAAACTATGAACAAACAACACCAGAAATTAAGGTATCGCCAAAACCACAACCGAGATGCCCCCAACAGGCGAATTCCATTGGGTTATAGCATTTTGGAGGTCGCTTGAGAAGGTTTAGGCCCAAGAAGCGTTTCAATCAGGGCGGGTTTGCCCCAACGCGCAAATGGCGTCCCATTCCGATTCCGTGACCGGTTGCACGGAAAGTCGGGAGTTTTTGACCAAAACCATTTCGGCCAGACGCTCATCCGACTTGATCTGCTCCAAAGTGACTGCAGTCTCGAAAGGGCGAACGGCTTTGATATCTACGCAATCCCACCGGTCGTCATCCGTTGTGCTATCGGGATGCGCCTCGGCACAGACCTCGACGATGCCGACTATGGCCTTGTCTTTTTGCGAATGATAGAAAAAGCCGCGATCGCCTAAGGCCATCTGTCGCATGATATTGCGGGCCTGATAGTTGCGCACTCCGTCCCATTCCTCGCCCGTCTCGCCCTTGGCGACCTGTTGATCCCAGCTCCAGGTGGAAGGTTCGGATTTGAACAGCCAATACGCCATCAGCCAATGACCTTCTTCCAGGGAACCAGTTCGACCGATTTGAACAACCCAGCTTTGGCATAGGGATCGTTGTCGGCCCAGCTTTGCGCGGCTGCCAGATCTTCAACTTCCAGAATGATCATCGAACCAATCATCGCGTCGCCGTTCAGAAGCGGACCGGCCTGTGCCACGACGCCGGTTTCTTCGATATAGGCCAGGTGCGCAGCACGATTGTCCAGTCGCGTTTGCAGCGCCCCGTCCTTGTCGCGGGCGATCAGAGCGATCAGCATTTTATTCCTCCTTCAAAGGGCGATTGAGCAGCGATTGAATCGCCTTGGTTACACTGTATTCACCATGGCTGAGTTCCGCCACTGTTGTACTGATGGGCATGTCCAGTCCCTCGGCCCGGGCAATGTCGGACATGGCTTTTGCGGTGGCCACACCTTCCACTGTTGTTCCGGGGTCGAAACTATCGTTTCGACCCAAACTAAGGCCAAAACGATAGTTTCGCGACAACTCGGATGAACATGTCAGGACAAGATCCCCCAATCCCGACAGGCCCATCAAGGTCTCGGGCCGTGCGCCGCGCATGGCCGCGAAGCGCTGCATTTCCGCGAACCCCCGTGTCATCAGCGCCGCGCGAGCACTGTCGCCAAGACCGGCGCCGATACAGGCCCCACAACCGATGGCCATCACGTTCTTTAGCGCCCCACCCAATTCGGCGCCGATCAGATCAGTTGTCCGATACAGGCGCAGGTTGGTCGTTGTAAGCGCGTGTTGCAGGTGCTGGCCCGGTTCATCCTCATCGCAGGCCAGCGTCAGCGCGGTGGGCAAGCCGCGCGCGATGTCGTCGGCAAAGCTGGGACCGGTCAGCAAAGCGGGCCTTACATCCCGGGCGGTCTGGCGGATGACCGAAACCGGTCCAAGCCCGGATGTCAGTTCAATCCCCTTGCAGCAGGCCACAAGCGTCTTGTGCCGCAACAAAGGTGCATGTTCCGTGATGACTGCGCGAAGCTGCTGCATGGGTACGGCCAGCAACAGAACATCGTTGCCGGCAGCGACTTTGATATCCGACGTCACGGCGATATTCGGGCCGAGCTGAATGCCGGGAAGGCGTTTCGCGTTCTCGCGCCCGTCCTGCATGGCCCGCGCCTGATCCTGCGAGTGCGACCAGAGCGTCACAGGCCCATTTCCGGCAAGTGACACGGCCAGCGCTGTACCAAACGCGCCCGAGCCTAGGACTGAAATGCTCATGCCTTGGCGCCTTTCTTGCCGCTTCCCAGCATGGCCGGGCTGGTTTGGTCCAATGGCCACCGCGGGCGGGCGGTCAGGTCCATTCCGTCAAGTGTGCCACTGCGGAACCGTTCCAGCCCGGCATAGGCGATCATGGCCGCGTTGTCCGTGCACAGGTTCAACGGGGGTGCCGTGAACCGGGCGCCGGTTTCCGCGGAAACAGTCTCTAACGCTGCCCGAATTGCCCTGTTGGCCGCCACACCCCCTGCCACTGCAATGACAGATTCAGATGGCTTTTCGCCGAGATAGTGGGTAATCGCCCGACGGGTCTTTTCCGCCAGAGTATCGACGACGGCCTGTTGGAAGCCCGCACACAGGTCGGCCCGATCCTGACGGGTCAGGCCGTCTTTTTCACTCACGATCTGGTCCCGCATGCGCATCAATGCGGTTTTCAGGCCCGAGAATGACAAATCACAGCCCGGACGATCCAGCAAGGGCCGGGGAAAGCGGAACCGGTCCGGGTTGCCCATACGGGCTTCAGCCTCGACCGAGGGGCCGCCGGGTTGCGGCAGTCCCAGCAATCGGGCGGTCTTGTCGAACGCTTCCCCTGGCGCATCATCGATCGTGCCGCCCAAACGGGTGAATTGGTCAGGGCCATGGGCGATCAAATATTGGCAATGCCCGCCCGACACCAGCAGCATCAGGTAGGGAAATGCAATGCCGTCGGTCAGGCGCGGTGTCAGAGCATGCCCGGCAAGGTGGTTGACCCCAATCAGGGGTACGCCGGTTGCAGCACTCAACCCCTTGGCGCACATGACACCCGAGATTACCCCGCCAATCAGTCCCGGGCCGGCCGTCACCGCAATCGCGTCCATATCGTGAAGGTTCAGGCCGGACTCGTTCAGGGCCTGCGCCACGCAAACATCCAGCTTTTCAGCATGGGCCCGCGCGGCGATTTCCGGCACGACGCCGCCAAAGGCACTGTGAAGCTCTGTCTGGCCATGCACGACAGAGGACAGGATTTCAGCCCGCGCACCCTCGGTCTGGCGCACCACGGCGGCGGCCGTATCGTCGCAGCTGCTTTCCAGCCCCAGAACGGTAAGTGTTTGCACCATTGGCCTGATCCGTTGCATCATGATTGCAAAGCGGGGTATCACCCTGCGCGGACGCAAACAATCCCAAGGCCGAAGGCGCCGATAGTTGTATTTGTTGATGACCCGCCCTCACGCCGCATCCGAAAGGTTTGTTGCACAGTTGCCAAACCGCGTCAGATCGCGGGTTCAAGTGATTTACTCCCCGATTCTGGATATCAGGCCGCTTGCCGTTCAGGTTGACACAAAGGGAATGCGCGGGTTGATCTTCACCTCCGCAAACGGGGTCAATGCAGCGGCGTCGCTGGGCGTAACGCGGAACCTTCCCGCCTTTTGCGTCGGTCCCGCAACAACGTCCGCGGCCCTGTCCGCAGGATGGACTGCCCGGATGGCGGGGCAGACGGCAGAGGAATTGATGGGAGATCTGCTGCAACTCAGGCCGCAGACCCCATTGCTGCACATTCGGGGGGAACACAGCCGGGGCAATATCGCCGAGCGGCTGACCGAATCCGGCCTGACCGTGCATGAGCAGCCGGTCTATCAGCAAAAGCTGCTGCCGCTGTCGTCCGAGGCCGAGGAAATGGCGAACGACGATGATCCGGTCATTGCGCCGTTGTTTTCCCCCCGCTCGGCGCGACAATTTGCCGATATCTGGTCCGGTTCTGCCCCTTTATGGCTAGCGGCAATCAGCGAAGCGACGGCTGAACCGCTTTATGCATTGAACTATGCCCGGCTGAAGGTAGCGAAACAACCGACGCCGGGGAAAATGCGGAAAGCCGTGAAAAAGCTTGTGAAACACGCGATGCGGGTTGAGGGAAAAGAGAGCACGGATTAACTTGGTCAGGTCTGTTGTTCAGGATTTTTTGGAATCGATAAGGGGAATGTGACGGTGGCTGGTAAAACGAAATCCGATCAGGAGCCGGAGAAAGACCCTAAGTCGGAAGATATTGCCGAAAGCGTCGAAACTGAAGCCACGGATCAACCGGATAGTAAGCCCCTTGACGCGGCTGACCAGCCTAACGACGTAGTTTCCGAAGCCGAAGCCGAAGCCGAAGCCGAAGCCGAAGCCGAAGCCGAAGCCGAAGCCGAAGCCGAAGCCGAAGCCGAAGCCGAAGCCGAAGC